>CAZZXJ010000291.1:0-7877 GCA_964657905.1 uncultured Stigonema sp. | reverse complement strand
TTCATTGCCAGTCTAACCTTAGCAATTAGCCAGTTATGTAGCTACAGCTAAATCAGTAAAGATTAACGTGAACGTAGTCCATCCGGCGCTGCTTTCAACTTGAATACTTCCTTGTAGTTGTTCGACTAACTTCTGTACCAAAGCTAGCCCTAACCCCGTACCACTTTGTTGCCAGACATCGGCATTAGGAACGCGGTAGAATTTCTCAAAAATCTGTGGTAAGGCTGTTGCTGGAATTTCTGTTGAATTACTGATAGTAAAGATAGTAGAGTCCGTAGGACATGAGGCATGAAAGGGTAGAGGGTAAGGGTAAGTAAGTTTTACCCCATTACCCTTACCCTCAAGATCATCCATTGCCCATTGCCTACTCCCCTGGTAGCTAACACTCAAGACAATTTCACCACCAGGCGGAGTATATTTGCAGGCGTTATTCAGCAATTCTGCAAAGATTCGTGCTAGACTGGCACTATCTGATCTCAGGGGTGGTATGTCAGAAGGGATATGAAGCTGTAAAGTTTGCTGGCGTTCTTGAGTACGGGCAGCAAAGGATTCAACGATGCTAGTCAACCAATATTGTAATAGCAACGGCTCAGGGGTCAACAGGGGAGTTGTTGCAGCTTCCACCCGTTGTAAATCTAGCAAATAATTGATTAGCTCAAGCTCGCGATCGCACTCAGTTTGCAAAATCTCTAAATAGCGCTGACCTTGTTCATCAGTGCCAGTGCTTTGTAGTATTTGAATTGCCATCATAATATTAGATAGAGGAGTCCGCAATTCATGGGAGACGGTATTTAAAAAGTCATCTTTAAGTCGATTGACTTGTTCCAACTGCGCTACAAGTTGCTCTTGCTCAATTTGCTTTTGACGTACCTCAATAGCCCGTTGGCGCTCAGAGATGTCTCGAAATACCAAAACTGCACCTATAATGTTGTCTTTGTCATCTTTAATTGGTGCGGCGCTGTCATCAATTGGTATTTCTGCACCGTTTCTAGTAATTAGAATAGCATCTTCCTGTAAACAAAGAATCACACCCTTCTGAAGGACTTTTTTGAGAGGGTTTTCAATGGGTTTACGACTTTCTGCATTGATCATCTTGAAAACTTCTGATGATTTTTTTCCACAAGCTTCTTCCTGTTGCCATCCTGTCAAGTTTTCGGCTACAGGATTCATAAAAGTTATTAGTTCTTGAACATTGCTAGCAATCACACCATCGCCTATACTTTTAATGACTGTTGCTAGCCATTGTTTATTTTCTTTTAATTGCTTATCTAGTTTATATTTGTTTAGAACTACTTCTATTGTCGTGTACAATTCTCTTTCTTTAAAAGGTTTGATTAAGTAGCCAAAAGGCTCTGTTAGTTTTGCTCGTTCCAATGTCCTTTCATCTGCGTAAGCAGTAAGATAGATGACTGGAATCTTAAAACGACTATAGATTTCTCTAGCAGCTTCAACACCGTCTATATGCCCTTTTAATCTAATATCCATTAATACTAAGTCTGGACATAGCTCGGCAGATTTATTAATTGCTTCTTCTCCTGAAGATGCAATACTGGCAACATTGTAACCACATTTTATTAGGCGGTTTTGTAAGTCTTTAGCAACAATGCCTTCATCTTCTACAACCAAAATTTTTGCGTTTTTCATTGTTTATTCCTATTTTTATTTTTTAATTAATGCTGGAAATTTTATTTTAAATTTTACCCCCTGGTTACAGGTAATTTTAATATTACCTGAAAGTTGATTTGTTAAAATATCCACCAACTGTAAACCTAATGTACTTGTATTTTTAAAATCGAAGTCTGGCGGTAAGCCAATACCATTGTCACTGACATTTAATGTAAACAAATCGTCATTAGTATCCGCAATAATATGAATTTCCCCGGTTTTACCTGCTGGAAATGCATATTTCAGAGAGTTGGAAACAAGTTCATTGATAATCAAGGCGCAAGGAATTGCTGCATCTAAGCCTAGTAAAATATTATCAATATTGATTGTCAGGGCAAGTGCATCTGTATTAACTTCGTATGTACTAAATAAACTTGCTACCAAATCTTGAACGTACTCACCAAAATTAATCATTGCTAAGTCTTTGGATTGATACAATTTCTCGTGGATCAAAGCCATTGATCCAATCCGCTGCTGGCTTTCTTTGAATATTTCTAGATCCTGTTTGTCCTTGATATACTCAGATTGCAAGTTGAGCAGACTGGAAATAACTTGTAAATTGTTTTTGACTCGATGGTAAATTTCTTTCAATAGCACTTCTTTTTCTAGAAGCGATGCTTCAATCTGCTCTTCCGCTTGCTTGCGATCAGTAATATCGACGCAGGAGCCAATATAACCGGCAAAGGAACCATCCAGAGTAAATTGTGGGATGCCCGTATCTAAAATCCAGCGATACTCATCATCAAAACGTTTCAAGCGGTATTCCATTTTGAATTTTTGGCGAGCATCAAAGGCATTGGTATAGGTGTCTAAATAAAGCTCTTTATCCTCTGGATGGACACCAAAAGCCCAACCATCCCCTTTTTCTTGTTCGATTGTTCGTCCGGTAAATTCTAACCAGACTTTATTAAAGTAATTGCAGAGCTTATCAGTACCTGACTCCCAGATCATAACGGGAACTGTATCTGCCATCAGGCGAAATCGCTGTTCGCTTTCCCGCAACGCCTCCTCCATCCGCTTGCGTTCGCGAAGGGCGGCTTGCCGTTTGCTGATGTCTTCGATCACAGCAATAAAATACTTTGGTTCCCCAGAAGGTTCGCGTACTAAAGACAGGGTGAGATTAATCCAAACAATGGCACCGTCTTTGCGGAAATAGCGCGTTTCCATTGAGTAAGTTTGAATATCATCAGCTAAAATTTGGTCAACGTATTTCAGATTGGTATCCAGATCGTCTGGGTGGGTAGTATCCTGGAAAGTTTGCGATCGCAATTCCTCTTGTGTGTAACCGACAATATCGCAAAGCCTTTGGTTAACTAATAACCACAGTCCATCTATTGCCATATGGGCAATGCCAACAGCAGCCTGATTGAATGTACCACGAGCTCGTTGTTCGCTCTCCCGCAACGCCTCCTCGATTCGCTTACGTTCAGTGATTTCCTCTTCTAATGATTCATTGATTCTGATTAACTCTGCTGTGCGTTGCTGAACTCTGATTTCTAATTCGTCAAGTACTTTGTACAGTACTTTTTCCGTGCGCTTGTGTTCGACAACTTCGTTGAGTAGGTCAACGTTTGTTGCTTCTAGTTGGGCTGGGTTAGGCAAAGTCAGTGCCTTAGGCAATAATGACACCATTTCTAAAGCTGTAAATACAGAGACAAAAGCAGTGATGGCTTTGATCAACCCCGATAGCCAATAGATAGGATGCCAGAGTGTCCACACTTCCATGACGTGGGTTGTGCCACAAGCAACAATGAATGTTCCAAACAACAAGAACATCCCTGCGTAAGGCACATCTCGTCTGGTACGAACGAAATAAACCAGCATCACTAGAATTGAATAATAGGCAAGTGCAATCAGCGAATCTGACAGAACATGAAGCCGCACCAATCCAGGCTGCCAAAGGTAGCAATGCCCGTGGGGAATAAACTCTCTCGACACAAAAAGGTGCAAAAATTCCCTCCTAAAAGCAGTTATTCCTTATCTAGAGCAGCTGCAACCAACTGCCTGTACCTAAAGTTAAATTAGGTATTTCCTTTATTAAGCTATATATAATTAGTCCCTTACAGTTACCCTAATTATACTGAATTATAGTAAAATCGGACATCAATTTTTGGTATTTTTCTAAGTATTTTTACTGTGGGAAAAATCGAGTCTTGTCGGCATTTCCAGGTCTAACAGCACCACCCTGGCGCGTAAAAAGATGGCAGGAATGCCCAATTGATGGATGGATCGTTCAATCTTCGAGTGCGGCAAAATTCGGTTGCGATCCGATCCCAGTATTAAAACTCACACTATCACTCCGGATGGGTGCGTTCCCTGTGGCCTAAAATTTTTGATAATTATTTATTTTATAGACATCTCTAGAAATGATTTAGAGGCGATCCAGCCGTTCGCCCTTAACAAAGGTTTTAACGAACGCATAATTTATTTTTAGATAGAGGATTCCTATTTTATTTTTGAAATACACGTAGGGTGGGCACTATGTGGTGGGCAGTGCCCACCCTACACCACTTAAAATTTTTCACAAATGATTTAGGATTTCTATATATCTAATGTATGATATAGTAAAATGTTTAATAAAAAACAACTAAACTATTTCAGAATCTAAGTCATTATTGTGGACTTTTTAATAAAAATTTCTATCTACCGGAAAATATATATAGGATATTTTGGAAATCAATTAGCAATTATTGTTAAAATCCATGGCAGAGAACAACGACCATAACCACCAACAAAACCGAAACCAAAAGCTTAAAGGGTGGGGGTTTAATTTTTTTGGAAATACACCTGCAACTGCACTAACCAAGGAAAACAGTGCTGAAATGGGATTTGAAATAGATACAGGTAAATCTTTCCCGTTAGCAATGGCAAGTGTGGGAGAGTGCTTGCGGATCGTCAAACTTAAAGGCGCAGAAGGTACGGTACGTCGTCTAATTGGTATGGGATTTGTTCCAGGAATTGAACTTCAAATCATCAGCACTACCAACGGTTCTGTCATTGTGGCACTCGGTGACAACCGCATCGGCTTGGGAGTGGGTATGGCACAGAAAATCATGTGTAAGACCCAAGCCTGGGAATAGCACCCCTATGGCAATGCAAAATTTTTGCTGACTTTATGCAATTTTACATTAAAGCAATATAAAAAGATGAACAGTAACAAACACCTACGCGATTTAGCTGTCGGCTGCATAGGACGGGTAGTTGGCTATGAGACAAATGCCCGCAGCTATAAAGCAAAATTATTGGCAATGGGACTGACACCGGGAACTGAGTTTACCATCATCCGTCGTGCACCCCTTGGCGATCCGATAGAAATCCATGTGCGCGGGTTCAAACTCAGTTTGCGTAAGGACGAAGCCGATGCGCTTTTTGTAGTTTCCATCCCTAATAATTAATTTGCTATTTTACCCTAATTTACAGATAAATTTAATGACTAAGCAGATAATTGGGCTGGTAGGCAACCCTAACTGTGGCAAAACCACCCTGTTTAATGCCTTGACAGGTGCTAATCAGCGCGTTGGTAACTGGCCTGGGGTAACAGTTGAGCGCAAAGAAGGAAAATATGTTTATAACGGTAAAAACATCACTGTGGTTGACCTACCAGGAGTTTATTCTCTCGATGGCGAAGACGGCGATAGTGGACTCGATGAAGTGGTAGCGCGAGATTACCTGCTTTCTGGGGAGGCGGATGTCATCGTTAATATTATTGATGCCTCCAATTTAGAGCGAAACCTGTATCTGTCCACACAAATCATGGAGATGCGCTTACCTATGATAGTGGCGCTGAACATGATGGATATTGCCAAACACCGGGATATCAAGATTGATCCCACCGTCCTCGGGGAACGCCTAGGCTGTTTGGTGGTTCCGATGAGCGCTGCGTTAGGTCAGGGAGTTGACCAGTTGCGCGATCGCGTCTTCGAGGCTCTGGTTAACCTACCTACGCCACCCACCTACGTTGCTTATCCCCCCGTCATTGAAGACGCGATCGCTCTACTGATACCGTTTATCAAGGAACATAGCCCCAACAGAGCAGTCGATCCCCGTTGGACAGCCCTCAAAGTCCTGGAATACGAGGATCGAATCCCTCCGGAACTGCAGAGCAAAGAATTAGAGCAGATAGTTGTGGAAACCCGCAGCAAAATCCATTCCTCCCTCGATGAAGATATTGACATCATCGTTGCAGATAGTCGCTACAGCTTTATCCGCCTACTGATGCAGGGAGCCGCAGAACGTACTAGGGAAGTTAAGACCAACATTTCTGACAAAATCGACTTAGTGGTACTCAACCGCTTTTTAGGTATCCCGGTTTTCCTGTTGGTGATGTACCTGATGTTCACCATCTCGATTAACGTCGGTGGTGCATTTATTGATTTCTTTGACATCACTTTTTCGACGATTTTTATTGATGGTTTGAGTCATCTGCTGGAAAAAATTAATACATCAGGATGGTTGATTGGACTGCTGGCAGAAGGCGCAGGCGGTGGTATCCGCACGACAGCAACTTTCATCCCCCAAATTGGGATGATGTTTTTGTGTCTCTCAGTCTTGGAAGACTCAGGCTATATAGCACGCGCCGCCTTTGTTATGGATCGCCTGATGCGCTTTGTCGGGCTTCCTGGTAAATCCTTTGTACCGATGATGGTAGGTTTTGGCTGCAACATCCCTGGAATTATGGCGACGCGAACCCTAGAAAATAAGCGCGATCGCTTGATGACAGTGATGATGAACCCTTTCATGTCCTGTAGCGCCCGATTATCTGTTTATGCACTGTTTTGTGGAGCTTTCTTCACCGTAGGCGGTCAGAACATGGTTTTAGGTCTTTACCTCTTAGGCATTTTAGCAGCAGTCTTCACCGGGTTAGTCTTGAAAAATACCCTTCTCGTCGGGGAAGCCGCACCCTTTATTATGGAACTACCCCCCTACCACATCCCCAAACCCAGAGGTGTGCTGTTGCGTGCTGGCGATCGCCTCAAAGCTTTCATCAAAAAAGCTGGGGTAGTCATCGTGATCATGGTCATCGTGCTCGGTTTCTTCAACTCCGTGGGCACTGATGGTTCTTTTGGCAAGAAAGGTAGCCAAGATTCCATTCTCAGTGCTGTGGGTCGCACCATGACTCCAACGTTTGCACCGATGGGTATTACACAGGATAACTGGCCTGCAACTGTTGGTATTTTTACTGGTATTTTTGCAAAAGAAGTAGTTGTTGGCACACTTAATTCACTTTACGGTGAACTGGCGAAGGAGACAGCAGAACCCCCAAAAAAATTCAGCTTTTGGGGTGGTATGGGCAAGGCATTTGCCACCATTCCAGAGAATTTGGCAAAACTTCCTGGTCAACTGTTTGACCCCCTCGGTCTGAGTCAAACCCATATTTCAGACCAAAAGCAAGCAGCAGAGGCGCAAGAAGTGAGTCTCAGTACTTATGGGCAAATGTTGCAACGGTTTCACAATAAAACAGCCGCCTTTGCCTATCTGCTGTTCGTGTTGTTGTACTTCCCCTGCGTCTCCGCTACCGCCGCACTTTACCGTGAAACAAATTTCGGATGGACAGTTTTCGCCTGCTGCTGGACGACTGGTTTAGCTTACTGGGTAGCCGTGTTGTATTACCAAACAGCGACATTCGCACAGCATCCAGCATCTTCTATTGCATGGATCATCGGACTGGCAGCTGCTTTGGCTATCACCCTGTTAGGACTGAAGATAGCACAACAAACCAATCACAATAAACCTGAAGTCATGAGTAATTAGTTATTTGATAGTGGTTAGTTGTTAGTAGAACAACTAATCACTATAGCAGTCCTATCTGCAAAGTAAAATTATTAGTAGGGTGGGCAATGCCAGCCCATTGGTCGCGAACAGATGTACTATAAAATTGAAGGCTGAAACCCGCCCCCAGACTAGAGCCAAAAATCATAGATCCAAGTCATCCATAGAAATTAATGCGATCGCGGCGGTCAAAGACGGTCAAAATATTAACCCTTTGTTTGAGTATTTTGTGGAAGAAATTCCCGTAAGGACGATAGCACAAGGATTAATAGAGGGGCAAAAAATATAGTACATTTGTTCGCATTGAAAGGGCTGGGTGGGCATTGCCCACCCTACATAATCATCTATTGTTCACGAATGATTTAGGATTACTATAACAACCAACAACTAATAACTAATATCAAATCCGGTTAAATGAACACACAAACGGTAGGGGCACAGCA
>CAZZXJ010000290.1:1758-7920 GCA_964657905.1 uncultured Stigonema sp. | reverse complement strand
TTGTCTTGTGCCTCTTGAAGAACTTAATGGCAAGGTAAGGGTAGTCCGTAACACCTGACTACCGACTTAGTTTAACCTGAGAAGGACAAAAGAAATATTTGTGCTTGGGGATATTACATCCATTGGAGGAGGTTATGGGTGATGCGCAAACCGCTGCAATAAAAGTGAGTTAGTAACGACACTAACAGAGCTAAAAGCCATTAGTGCAGCCGCACCAGATGGGCTAAGAGCAAAACCCAAACTTGGCAACAAAACACCGGCAGCTAGGGGAATTCCCAGTGTGTTGTAAGCAAAAGCCCAAAATAAATTCTGGCGGATTTTATTAAAGGTAGCACGACTGAGTTCAATGGCTTCCACAACGTCGGTTAAGGAATCCCGCATCAAGATAATTTCAGCCGTTTCCATCGCAACAGCTGTCCCAGAATGCAAAGCAATTCCCACATCTGCTTGCGATAAAGCCGGTGCATCATTAATGCCATCGCCCACCATTGCCACAACAGACTTTGGCACCGGATGGGGAACGGATGTGGCAGAATCTGTTGCCCCCATTCCCCCTTGTTGGAGAGATTGTATTGCAGCAGCTTTCTTAGCTGGGAGAACACCTGCCATAACATCAGCGCTATCCAATCCCAATTGTTTGGCTATAAAACTAGCTGAAGAAGGTGTATCACCACTGAGCAGCATGACCCGTAAACCCATCTGGTGTAACTTGTCTACCACTGCTTTAGCATCTGCTCTTAGGCTATCTTGAACAGCAATCAGCCCTCTTGTTATCTCCCCAACGGCAACATATACCACTGTTTTACCATCTTCTGCCAACGCAGCCGCTTCAATTCGGGCAGTTTCACTGACAGAAATTCCGTGCCAACGCAACCAGTCACAATTTCCTAAAAGCACTAAAGTGCCTTCAACCACAGCAGATACACCAAGTCCCGGTTCCGTGTAAAAGTCTGTAGCCACTGGGATAAATAACTGTTGCCGTTGCGCTTCTTTATGAATAGCTGTTGCGAGGGGATGGCAGGTGCCGCTTTCTACTGCTGCTGCTAGTTGTAGTAGGGAGTAGGGAAGAGACGTTCCGGCGGAACGTCTGTACGGCAGTAGTCCGTGGGGAGTAGGAGGAGTAGGGGAAGCAAGAATTTCTCCCCCATCTCCCTCATCTCCCCCCACTCCTATCAAGAGGCAATCCGTAACAATAGGATTACCTGTGGTAAGGGTGCCTGTTTTATCAAAAACCACGGTGTTTAGCTTGTGTACTCTTTCCAAAACGTCACCGCCTTTAATTAACAAACCCCGTTCAGCGCTAATTGCAGTTCCTACTAAAATGGCTGTTGGTGTGGCAAGTCCCAAAGCGCAGGGACAAGCGACTACCATCACCGCTATCCCTAGCTTTAAGCTCAAAAGAAGTGGGGAGTGGGGAGTAGGTAGGGGCGGGGTTACACTAACCGTACGGAAGTGGTGAGCCATTTCCATCCCACCCGACACGCTCATATCAGGCCAGAGATGGATACCAATAAAGTACCAAAAGACAAATGTCAACAAAGCAGTTGCCAAAACACCATAGGTAAAGTAACCAGCAACTGTATCGGCTAATCTCTGTACGGGGGCTTTACGTGTTTGTGCCGCTTCTACCAATCCGAGAATTTGAGCAAGAGTTGTATCATCTCCAGTACGAGTTGCCCGCATAGCGATCGCCCCCGACTGATTTAGTGTCCCTGCTGTCACTAGATCTCCTGGTTGCTTCATCACTGGCACTGCTTCCCCAGTCAGCATGGACTCATCTACGGTGGTTTGCCCATTTACCACCTCTCCATCAACGGGGATTTTTTCTCCTGGCAGAACCTGCAACCATTCACCAACACGCACCAGTTGGGCGGGAATTTCTACAACTCCCTCTAGAGTGGGGGGGGATGAGGAGGATATTGCTCCCTGATCTCCCTCGTCTGTCTTCGGCTTGGCAATCAATCGAGCGAGGCGCGGCTGGAGGGCAAGCAATTGCCTAAATGCAGCAGCAGCGCGACCCCTAGCTTGTTGTTCTAATGTCTTTCCCAGGAGGATAAAGCCCAACATCATTACTGGCTCGTCAAAGAAGCACTCCCAACCGAGTTGAGGGAACAGTAGGGCAACCAAACTGGCTATATAGGCTGTTAGCGTTCCCAAACCAACGAGGGTATTCATATTAGGTGAATTGCGCCGTAAACCAAGCCAGCCATCCACTAATATTGGGCGACCTGGAATTAGTAGCGCCACTGTTGCCAATCCACAGTGGAACCAGATTGTATTAAACCAATCAAATTGGTGTAAGATATGGGCAATACTGGGGTCTAAATACCTATCAGGGATTGAAATATTAGGGATTGAAATACCGAAATGCCCCATCCCAGACAAAATAAGCAGCACCCCAGCAATAATCAACTGCCTCAGCGCTGACTGCATTTCTGTGCGCTGTCTTTCCTGTGGGTCTTGTATTGCTTGTGTCTTGCCTGCGACTACAGACTGCCTAGATTGAGTCGGGAACCCAGCTTCTGTCAATTTTTTTGCCAGTGTATCTGGATCTACTGCACCAACTTCCGACTCTACGACTGCTACTTCTGTTGCCAGGTTAACACAGGCACTCTTGACTCCTAACTGTTGGGTGAGTTGCCGTTCTACTGCCTTCACACAGCCACCACACTTCATACCTCCGACATCCAAGGTAATTTTCTCTGTTGTCGGGATTGTTTCTGAGGAGAGGTTAATTTTGGGGACAAGTTGCATGGAAAGTGTTTGGATTGCTACGAAACTTCAACGCCATGATAAAAACGTCTCTATTTCGAGGGTAGGCGAAATCAGCAATGCTGACCGCAAAAATAGCAACTTTTTTCTAATTATCGGGATCAACTTCCTCTGTAATGACCATTACAACGTAGATAAGTCATGTAGATTATAGTAAGCAGTTGTACTGGTATGAGAGCAATCTCGCTTTTCAAAAACTCGTTCATTTCCAAATTAGATATAACGCTGAAATACCCCCAGCCCAACAGGGTAAGCATTATAAATGTTAGGTTTTTACGTTTGAGCGTTAACATATTCTGATAAATAAGATGTTTCTTAGCAAATAAAAATGCTGCGTAGAAGATGCAATACAAGTAGGTTGACACAAAGAAACGTAATTGGTTAGGATAGTCATTTGTGCTTTGTCATTGGTCAGGGGTAAACGTTTGAGCCACCCTTTAGAGTGGGACGACCCGTTATGTTTATTTCCACTGACCTACTTACTTAATCGATATATAGCAATCCGTGCAGGAGTTCCAAACACCTCTCCCTTGTTCGGATCTCAAATAGGATTGCTATATACTCAAGATACCTAGCCTAGAATAGAAATTAATTTCTAAAACCAGCCCTGCTTATTGATAAAGTAGGTATTAACGAATTCGTTGTGGGATTTGTTTAAGTAGATCATGCCTTCAATTAAACCTACAAGCTGCATAATCAACAGCGTAAAGCCATAGGTGAAATAACCGCCCACTAAGGAAACAACTAACGTGATTAAGCCTTCAGCAGGGTATCCAAGAATAAACTTATGGATGCCAAAACCTCCCAAAATAATGCCGCAGTACCCGGCAAGAAGTTGTTTGGTAGCGTGACTAGGGTTGAGATTTGCCATATGAATAAAGTTTGGTTACTAGTGATGTATAAAATTGAAATTCTGTTTTTTCTGAAAAAATAAAATACATTTACTACTGATGCTTCTGTTTCATCTGTTTCAAGATAAATAGCCAAAAGGCACGTACTACTACTCCGCAGGACGCGCTTAAGCACTTTTTCAGATATCACCTGAAACAGCACTTTTCCATAACTCTTTTTAAATTTGAAAATAGACCTCAGCACAACGGCTTTGCATGATCTTATGCCAGACAAATTTCTCTAGGAAAAATCAGGGCAATAATTGCAAATACAGCTACACCATACTACTTTATACAAGTCGCTCAGTGTAATTTCCGGATTTTTTTACTATTGAAGCAACAATAAGAACACTGATTAAGATGCTGGGCGAGGCTAGCTTACACAGGCAAAGTATAATAACAGTGAACAGAGGATTTGTCACCGTAGGGTATACGGAAATGTTGGTAATCAACATCCCGACAATGACTAAAATTAGCCGAAAGAGACTAATTTGCTATGTATTTGACCTAATTGCTTGAGCAACTATTACCTGTAAGATATTTGCCTTCAAGCTAGCATTGATTAACAAGTAATACCAACTATTATTTGTTAATTTTTATAATATAAGTAAATTAAAGATTTTTCCTTCTTTTTACTTATACTTATAAAGTATTATTTACTACCACTGCCTAAGAGAAACAGGCTGAGTAAAGTGCCACTATTCCAAAGGCTGTGGAGGAGCATGGGAGCAAGGAGGTTGCGCGATCGCGTGTAGACAACCCCCAAAACTACTCCCAAGGCAAACAGGGGCAAAATTTCTGACAAGCTGAGGTGAGCAACAGCAAACAAAAAACCACTGGCAAGAATTGATCCCCATACAGGCAAGTAACGAGTTAGGGAAGGTAACAAAAAGCCGCGAAACAAAAATTCTTCAAACAGTGGGGCGGCGATCGCAGCTGTAAAGAAAAATATCCCAAGTGCCAAGGAATCTTGTCCTTCTAGCGCTAGTTGCAATAGAGGATTACTACCACCCTGTCCTTGCCATAGTTGTTGATTAATCAACGACACTACAATTACTATGGGTAATGCCACGCAATAGCCACCCAGCCCCCATAAAAACCACTGACCTCGGAAACTAACGCGAAACCAGAATTCTTGCAGTGGGAAAAAGCGTTTAATAGATAAATAAAGCACCAATAGCGCACCAGATGCCACCAGCAGGTAACTCACCAACACGTAGAATGCCTGAATTCGCACATTACCGGTAGGACGTGGGATGGGGAGGCGAGAGAATGCTAAGAGTATTGCGGGCACTAGGATTTGTCCCGTTAATAAAAAGCCGAGGAAGACTTGTAAAATTGTTTCACCATTCCAAGGCGTGGACCAAGGTAAGTCACTATTTTGAGCCAATAAGGCTGTTTTTCCTTTGAGCAAGCGCTGACCGACCAAAAAAATCAGCAATCCCACACCAATAGATGCGAACAGAACCGGAACAGTGCCAATAATTGCTAATTTCAACAAAGCTGCAAGAGCTGCTTCTTGTTCCGATGCTTTGAGATTCGCCAGCGCGTCTTGACGTTGCTGGAGTTGGTACATCTGAGTCAGAGCCGTAAAGCGAAACCAACCTGCTAAGTTATCTTTAATCAGCTGCTCTGCATTTGGTAAAAGACGTGGGGGAACGCTCCAGAGTCCTGTCAAAACATCACTCAATTTGACTAATTGAGGATTTACTTCTGAGCTTTGTTGCAATTCCCTCCAAGTTTTCACGGCTGTATCCGTCTGTCCTTGCCGTGCTTGTAATATTCCCAAGTACAAGTCTAACTTTTGCAATTGGTTGATTGACTGCTGTAACTGTTGCTGCTGTAAAGCGCGAGAGGTATTAGTAGCAGGAGGAATTTCCGGTTTGGGTTTAGGGGTGGTGGGAGTGGTAATCGGCTCAGATCGCAGTTTTGCTAATTGCTTTTTGGCGAGTTCCAAGTCAGTTTGAGCCGATTTACGAGCTTCTTGATACTGCTCAGTAGCATTGAGTACGGATTTCTCGCCCAGTATTGCATCACGAAATACCTTGAGATTCCCATCTTTGCTAGCTGGCGGTTCCCAGGAAGTAGCTTGTAGCATAATGTTTGTTTGGTAGAGTTCCAAGCGACTTTGGACCTGTGGTTCCTGCCAACTGTCCAACAAAGCCACTCCGGAAATAGCGATCGCTACCAGCGTCAGCAAAATTAAAACCAACCGTTTGAGTGTCATCTATCCTCCCTCGACTAACCAATGTAGAGCGCCTTCGCCTTCTGGGAATTATAAAAGTATAACGGTTTGTGCAAAACCTCCGAATAGAAACCAGCCTTAGCCTGGTTTCTGTGTTTTCATACCGGGTGATGTAGCGCCATAAAGGCTAATTTCAATAATTTAGGACTTACGCACTATACAAATTAAGCGTCATGTGTATGACGGAATTCAGTCGTTTCAGACGATAAATCGCTCGCTCTCAAAGAGAATTGACCACATTGTAAGGGCGGGGTA
>CAZZXJ010000290.1:0-1658 GCA_964657905.1 uncultured Stigonema sp. | reverse complement strand
AGCGTTTGCAGACTCTGTCCAATACTGACCACATCGACGTTGACGCCCCGTCTCCGGGGAGATCGTAGAGAGTCCGCCAGTGTTCCACTTGACAGACCATATCCTGATCGCGGCAACACCTCGTGGGCAAAATAGCGATCAATATCTTCTTTCAATGGAACATGCTGTGTCGTGTGATTCATCTTATTTACAACTTGGGAGATCGCTTCCTATTTTGGTATCAACTAAAGGCTTTGCGATTTCCGCCTGATCTCGAAAGATTCCACTACTTCCCAGCTTTTGACGCAAACGCTGATAAATTACGTCTAGCCACACGGGAATCACAGGTTTACCTTCATTTAAAGACGCGATCACCCGTTCACCAGAATGGGCTGACCTAAAGGCAAAGCCGTGTAAGCGTTGCTCCTCTCGTAGACCTTTGAGCAGACCCATTGGGTAGGGAGGCGAGCCACATCCAAGTCAAAGTTTACCAGTTCAAGCGTACTAAGAGGGAGCCGCAAGTCAAGAGACATTGTGTCATCAATTGCCACCAGAACATCAAGCACCTCTATTTTGTCTAAATTCAGAAATGCATTACTGGAAGTTGCGGCTTGTTGGAAAGTGCAGCCCAAGTGATTAATATGATCATAAACTAGCTTGGTGATCATATTAATCACTTGGTGATCATGTTTTTTCCCAAATGGCATCTCGACCCGGCTTAATGCACCGGATTTTTCCAGAGTCACGCATTTGGGCCAAAGCCCGGTTAATTGTCGGGCGACTCACGCCTGGGCAAGCACGCTCAACGTCTCCATATTGGAACTGATTCGGCAATCGTGCCACTACGTCAAACACAATCTCGCGTTTTGCACCTCGGCTTACCGTTACCAGACCAACACGTTGCTCAAATTCCGAGTAATTGGCTGGCGCTCAATAAAGCCTGCTTCAAATGACTGCATGGGCAGTTCCTATCAACCCACTCTAGGATATTCCCATCAACCAGTTCGCTGGAGTGATCGCTCATAATATAATCACCCAGCCCAAAAGTAGGGGTCTGAGGCTACCCCCTAACTTTTTCTAAGCCGGTGGACTTTCGGAAGAAGAAGTTTCTACAATATTCTCCTCAAGCATTGATTCTGGTGTTTGAATGACAAATGGGAGTGAAGCACTGATAAGACCACGCTTGATGCGTTCCGGTGTCTCTGGAAAAACGACAAATAAAGGATATATGGTGTTAATCCCCTCGCTCAAAATATGGTTATAGCGAGGGGGCATAAGCCACTCATAGTCTTTATCCAGCCAAACCTGTGTTTGTCGCCAACGTCCCAATAGGTCAGAAAAGTCTTCATGGGAACGATGAATGAAGACAAGAATTTCCGCCCCCGTTTTGATTTTCCACTCTGGATCGCACATGAGTATTGCCACATCACAAGGTAGACAAGTCACTTCTGCTGGCGTTTTCACGACGCCACGGAGGCGGACAATAGGCAACGGAATGGTGATGAAGCTTTCATCTGGACGGCGCAAACTGGGGATCATCTCTAGGTAGGGGCGGTGCTGCTTGAGCAAGGCGATCGCCCCTAGATGATTGCAACACCAAGCCAAGCTAGCTTCGTAGTGGGATTTTTGCACAGACATGGTTCTCCTTTAAATTATGAATTATGAATGATGAATTATGA
>CAZZXJ010000289.1:0-7923 GCA_964657905.1 uncultured Stigonema sp. | reverse complement strand
ACACTCTAGTACACTCTATTACAGTACTAATAAACTATTAAATTCTTTTTCTATAGTACTAGTTTAGCGCATAAATTGCAAAAGTTCCAAAGTTCGTGTTTCTCGAAATAATAAATTTTGGAGAAACTGAATGAATTCGTCAATTAACAACTCGCAACGCGCTGCTCAAATACAATCCATTGTTGAGCGACTCCTGGCGTGGGGGCTTTCACCACTACCAGTAGCGCCTGCACAAGATCCTTACAAATATCCCAAGAAAAATAAACAAGGTGAAATTCTTTTAGAGGACGATGGCACTACCCCCCAGCGACTGTACAATGGCAAGAACCCATCATACATTGACCCACAAGGCAACCCCAGGCTTGTAAACCATCGCGAATATCATAAAAAACAGCCAACACATCAAGAAATCGCTTTATGGCTTTGTTACCCTGAAACTGGAATAGGCTGCTTAGGCGCACCCACCTTTATATGGATTGATTTGGACGCAAAGCATTTTGATAGCCAAGCTTCTTGTGATAAGGCTTATCTGGCATTGCTAGACGTTAATCCAGTACTAAAAGGCGCTTGGCTTGAGAAAACTCAAAGCGGCGGTTACAGGATTGGTTTAAAAATTCAGTCTAAACCAGCATTCACAAATTTTTCTCTACAGCCTAACGGTAAGCACGTTGGTGAAGTTCTTAGTCTTGGAAGATTCGCTGTTTTGGCTCCAACTATCGGATTGTCGGGCAATCCTTACATAAATCTAAATATGTCTGATAAATTGCCTGAAATTGAGTCTCTAGAGTCGGTCGGAATTTATCCAGTAAAGCGTATACCTGATGAATTGCCTGAAATTGAGTCTAGCAACTCAATTGGAATTCATCCAGTAAAGCAGTATAAAGCGTGGAATGGTACTCCAATTTTACGATCTACAACAACAATCGCCAGTGACAGCACAATACCTGCTGACGAAACCACCTATGCTGTTGCCGCCACCGTAGCAATAGAAGTAGCATCAGGAGGTAGGCAGTCCATCCAAGAATACAAAGATCTAATGGTAAAAGCTGGTGCTACTGGAATCTTTTTAATTGAAGCGATTACTTCTAAAAACAGAGAAATTCTAAATGGAATAACCAACGATAAGGATAAATCGAAAGCATTTACTACAGCACTAAATGATTTATTTGGCTACAGTAATTGGCTGAATAATAACAATATAGAATTCTTTGGTAATCCCCGTGAAATAGCTTTAATTGGTGGCTTAAGGCTAGGCTTGGATACTGATAGAATTGAGAGAATTATCGACTCTCTTACAATTGAAAATTTGCAACCAGCAGCCAAGTATAAAGGTGGGGATGAGGCTTGCTGGAAGAGAATTAAAGCTTTATCAAAAGACGCATTCAATAAATCTCTTGGGATTGATTCTAACAACAAAGAGGATATTGAAAAAGACCCAAATCAAGTTACTACTACAACCGAAGACACAATTTTTGAAGGACTTTTTCAAGGTGGGAAAGGTGACTATGCTGTATTAAAAGGTGCTTATTATCGCTATACAGGTAGTGGCTACTGGAGAGTAGTAAACGACGAAGACATTAAAAAGGATATTGCGCACGAACTGAAGAAACTATACGTCTATAAAAAGCAAGGAGACGATTATGTTAAGGAGTATAAATTTGCAACTGAAAACAATAAAAAGAATGCTTTTAGCTACTGTAAAAGTGCATTATCTATAAAAGACGAACCTTTTAATACGCACCTAATTTGCTTTAGAAACTATACTGTTGACCTCAGAACAGGTCAGCCACAAGCGCATGATCGCTCAAACTATTTGACTTCTACAATCGCGTCTGATTACGTAGCAAATGCTGAGTGTCCAGAAATTTTCAAATCTTATATTGATGGACTTTTAGGGGAAAGTTTCTTGCCTCTAGTACAGGCAGTTATAAGGATGTTTCTTGATCCCACATCACTATACGGCTACTTCCCACATTTAATTGGTTCTAGTGGCAGTGGAAAAGGTGTTTTCATAAGGTTTTTAAAAAGCCTTTTTAGTGAGGATAATGTTAGGTCGTCGTCAGATTTTGATGACCTCAATACCCCAGAAAAAAGGCATCAAAATTTGACAGGTGCGAGATTAGTAGCGTTCCCCGATTTAGGTGGATTTCAGCGCGGACTAAGAAGTTTTTATGAATTAGTGGATAATGGATCAATGATCGGTCGTCCTTTATTTAGCTCTTCATCATACGATAAGCGCTGGTATGTGAGATTCATCATAGCCTCAGTAGATTTCTTACAAATTGAAAATTCTGGTGATGGCTGGGACAGAAGATGTATTCCTTTACCAACAAAACCAAGAACAAAAGAAACTGATCCAGCTTTTGAAGATAATCTTCAACTTGTAAAAGCCGAAGTAATTTCCTGGGCTTTATCAATGTCTAAAGAGGAATGCCAAAAAACCATCATTAAAGGACATAAATTTAATCAAGAAATTATAGATACAAAAGCTGAGCAATCACAATTTAGTGATGCTATTAAAGTTTTTGCGGACATGTGCTTAATACCAAGTGAAGACCCAAATGCGACACTTATGCCGGAAAAACTCTACGAATATTATGTTACTTTCTGCAAAGCTAATGGCTTTAGCCCAAACAATTCTAATAAATTCAAAGAGCATTTACGGAAGCATGTACTACCACAAAATTTCGTGGACAGGCAAAATATCACAATAGACAAAAATACTCGTGGTAAAAGACCTCGACACTTTAATCATATCGAATTGCGACCCGGAATTTTCACTGAAATAGAATCTTCTATGGGAGCCGGAAATATAATACAATGCAACAATAAATTCTGTCGAGATGGCGGGTTGCAATATATTCGAGAATTTTGGGAAGATAAGCTAAACCCCAATAAGATTGAGCAGCAATCTATTAGTACACAAGAACCACATCAGCCTTTAGAAGGAAAACAGCTAAACATAAAGTTTGACAAAAAACATAAAGTAGAAGAGGAGTTAATAGTAGAAGAAGAGCTAGAAAATGAAAAAACAGAAACAATTGATTATGAAAATATTGAGACACTCTACATAATAATTAATCAGCATTTAGCCGACGAAACAACAGATAATTTAGCACTAGGAAAATTTTGGGAAGATATTAGAAATAGATCCTCAATTAAAGTACAAAAAGAAATTGAAGAAATGTATAACATAGATGGATTTTTGGAAACAAACATCAAAACGGCACATGAGCTTTATTTAGTATCCAGCAATCAAAGCTAACGACTCCCCAGCCAGCTATCTACACCCACCCTATTCTTATAGGGTGACTTTTAGTAGTAGCCTGTGGATCACAGTAAAGTGACACAGGCTATGAAAATAAACAGGCATGGTAAAGCGAAAATCCTCACACAGTCTGAGATACAACAGCTTTTCAATGAAGGATTGCAGTCTGACCGTGACCGCGCTTTGTTTGGTGTTTGTCTGTATACAGCATGTCGTATTAATGAATCATGCACCCTAAACACCTTGGATGTTTACGATAAAAAGATGCGTGTACGTGATGAAATCATTTTCCGTAGGCATAACACCAAAGGCAAACTAGCGGCTAGAGCAGTACCAGTTATTGAAGAATTACGCGGTCTTTTAGTCAAGTACAAGCCGGATAGCCGTGATGGTTATCTCTTTCCCGGTAGGCATGGGAGGGGACACATTAATTCTGAGTCAGCTAGCCGAATATTGCGTGAGACGTGTGAGGGTATTGGGTTTGAGGGTGTAAGCACTCACAGTTTTAGACGTACCGCGCTTACCCAGATGAGTAACGCTGGTATACCCTTGCGGATCATCCAGGAAGTGTCGGGGCATAGGAATTTAGAGGAATTGCAGAAGTACTTGGAAGTGCAGCCGGAACAGGTGAGGGGAGCGGTATCATCACTGTCGTTGCTGGGGCATACGGGTGAGGGCTACGTCAGGAAATCGTGTTTAGCTGACGTAGACCCTATAGTGGACAGAGAAAGGGTTTCAAGCGATACTTGAACAAATTAAGTCGTTTTCAGCCTGTCCTTCGTTTGTTGCGCGATCGCCTATCAATCATCGACGCTTCAATATTTCCAACCCACACTTGCTCATCAGTTCCCTCTAAGTATTGATGCAACTGCTCTAGATTCCTATGCCCACTAATTTGCTGAATTTAAATATGCGGTTTAGTTAATCGACTTCCGCACTTGGTACAGAAGTTGAGATTAGCAGAATTATGATGACCACAATTGATACAGACAATGTGATTTTGAACTTGTGGAGGAGATCCCCCAACTCCATTTTTGGCGAAATGCTCCATTAGCATTCGGTGAATGAAGATATAGCCTCCACCAACTTTTTGCATGAAGATACGTTCAGTAGCGTAGTCAAGGAAGCGAGCATAGTTCCAGGGAGCGTAACCATTAAAATAAAAAAAGACACGCAATATAAAGTGCTTTATAGTAGCCCCACCATCTCCAACGGCAGAACCCAACAGTGTTAAAAATATAACTACTATCCAATTAATTTCTGTCGATATAAAACCTGTAATAATAGAAAGAAGTAATAACTGAATAAATAATATAGTAACTCCTGTTAGCAAGCCAAAAATTATTGCGTTTTTGGCTGACTGTTGAATCCCTTGATTAGGAAAAGCTCTTTCTTCTATGTTAGAACCTGGGCTAATTCCTGATATAATTCCCACAAATGCTCCTAGAATTAATATATAAGCTAATGCATGAGATAAGTCATAACTTTTCCCAAAATAAAAAAAACATATCAGCCCCGAACAAATTCCAGTAATTAGTCCTCCCCTAACTCTGTACCAAGACCATTTTAGAGTCTCTATAGGCTCTATTTTATCACTGAATAAATTTGGTAACTTTACAAACTCATGTGGTTGAATATTTTTGTTAAGAAGAGAAGTAAAAGTCAAACATACACCGAAATAAAGTCCCATTAGGAATCCAAAACATAAAGCACTTATAAAAAATATAATTAGACTTGTAATTATTATAGTTATAGGGTTATTAATAGTTTTGCTCAAAATAGATCCACAAAAAAGACTCGTGACAAGACCAAAAAACACTCCGCAAATTAATCCCATTCTCAAACTGAATAACCATCTTTGATATCTTGTTTGCAGAGAGTTCTCGTTAAACAGACGTCGCTTTCCATAGATTAGAGTCTGTGATGAAATGAGGATAAAAGTCAGTCCAAAGGATAGGCAATAAACTAATCCTGACGACCAAACAAAAGCTCTGTACAACCGTCCATTTAGTATTCCTGTTAATGATGAACCGAATATCAATCCAAAAGACAACCCCACAATAATTAAGTATGTCCATTTTTGGAGGTTAGTTTTTAACCAGGTCGGCTGAGATTGCTCTATTAAAAATATCGTTTTAGACTCTTGAGACATCCCCTGTGCCAGCCAAATTAGCCACCGCATTGCTTGAGCTTTCGGATATTTCTGTTTAGCTCCCTTACGGCTGAACATCTGTTCAATATACTCTTGAAACAGGTATCGACGGTGTTCTTCTATCGAGCTTGTTTGTGGTAAATCTTGAACTGATTTACCCTTATATGCTATAGTCATAATACTGAGAGTCAAAGGTGATTTAGCTAACTCTTGCAGTACAGTATCTTGTTGAAGTAACCTTCTCAAGGCTTCTAATTGATTGCCAGCACTGTTTAAATATTGCTGAATCTGTTCATCGGTTAAGGATTGGACGCAGATAGCACCTTGTAGTTGTAGACGAGTAGACAGATCCTCATATTCTTGGATGCGGCTACAAACAACCATCTCAGTTTGCCCATGCTCAAGCATGAATTGATTTAGGGCTTGAATACAGGCTGAGCGATGCTCAGACTTCACCTCATCCAAACCATCGAGCAACAGTAACAGTTGTTGGTCTTTAACCCAAGCTTTAGCCAGGGATTCGGAAACTTTATATTGACTATTCAATTCTTTGACAAGCCAAGCAGAAATTTTTTGCCGCTTAGTTGCCCAGGAGGATAAGTTAAATACAACTGGAATTGATCGGTTTAAGTCCTCTTCAGTACGAGTGATCAAATGTTTTGCCAGTGTGAGGAGGATTGTAGTTTTCCCCGCTCCTGCCTCTCCCAATATCAGAAGGGTTCTTCCCTCTCCCATCTGAGTGAAAACATCTGTTACCCCAACTCCTGTGGGTAGTGCTTGTTCAATTTGATCAGGTAACTCCTCAATACCGGGATGTTCTACTGCGTCTAATCGTTCTTCCAAACCAAGTTCTATCATCACCTTAGTATGTAATGACTTTTCTAAGACGCCTTCAATCCAATTGTTTTTGACTTGATTCAGCAAAATTTTGCGCTGTTTATACTCCTGTTGAGTAGAGGGTTTTGATACATCAGATGAATGCCGACCTAGGGAACCAGATATACGAAAAAGGCTTTGCTCTACAACATAATTAAAGACGCTTCCCTGAATGACATTACCTTGGATATAATCACCTTGAATTGACTCATTATAATTGCCACTTCCTATGTTGATACTGCGTTTTTCTGGCTCTTGATTTGTGGTCATAGTCTTATTTATGTAAGATGATTGAACAACAGAAAAGCAGAGAACTATATATTTACCAGAACCAAGGTTTAACTACCCTTAGTTTTCTGCCAATCTTCTAATGCACCAATAACAAAACTAGCAGCAGGATGATTAAGCAGTTGAGCTAAAGCCTGAACACCACCAGCCTTTAAAGCACTAGTTACCAGTTCTGCTCTCATTGGATTATTTTCAATAGCCTTAATGGTTTCGGCAGCTACTTGCATCTTGCCTAAAGTCGTGTCAGTAGGATAAGATTTATCTAACTGTTCTAGAAGTTTTTGAATCTCAGCAGCCGCTTCAGCAAGGTTTTGTTGTTTGCTAGCAGCGTAATAATTACCTTGGATATAATCACCTTCAATACGCTCGTTATAGTTCCCAGTGCCTATCTTGATAGTGCGTTTTTCAGTCATATTAGATTTTGGTTGCTTGTTAGCGAATAAGGTTTTAGAGTTATTTCTGATTTTAATTTTTGGAGTTAAAGACTCTAGTATGCCATGAAGGTCAATGTTATTACGACCAAATTGAAAACTTTCTGCATAACTTCTGCCAGCACCAAGAGCGTCATAAAATGCTGTAGCGAAATTAATAGCAGCAATATCAGTGACAGCACGTTCCATACCAATCACACAATCAATATGGTGGTGAATTGTTTCAGCCTGTATTTCTGAGTAACAGGCATTGAGCAAAACACACTCAACTTTATCTTTAAATAGCTCAAACAGGTTGCTTAATGAGTCCGTACTAACCAGTTGCTCTTGTCCAGACTCATCCTCTAAAACTATGCCATTAGTTCCAGTACCATGACCAGAAAAATGTACAACTTGTGGTTCGTTATCCAATAATGCACGACGCAAGTCATCAATACGAACTGCCCCTCTAGAGATTAGTTCAAACTGTTCATGGCTTCTAGAACGTTCTAATGCAGATTGGATTGAGCGCATTTCTTCATCTAAGCGCAGCACCCCTGTATTTATAGGATTTGCTGATAAAATCAAAATCTTCTTCATTAGGATTTTGGCTCACTGAATGAAGAAACTTCGTTGGCTTTTAACCACTGCTCAACTAGCTCAGTTATCACTTGGCTCATCTTCAGCCCACGGATCGCGCAAGCTGCGTGAAACCGTTTTTTAATGTCGTCTGCAATACTAATGTGCATAGCCTTTATAAATAATGAGAATTAATATAGGAATAGCATGTACACAAAGCTACAAAAGTACAAAATACTATTCCAGATAAAGATTTACATAATTTCTTCCCCGTTAGGGGATACTTTGTCAGTTTCTAGCTCTACACCAGCACTAGCCACAGTTCTCATCACCCAACACCCCACCGCCAC
>CAZZXJ010000288.1:0-7924 GCA_964657905.1 uncultured Stigonema sp. | reverse complement strand
TAGCGGCTTGTCGTCAGACATCGCTAGCAACAAATGAAAGATGCACATTGGGCTGGAAATTACAAAACCCTTGCTGTATCTGGGTTATAAAATGTGCATCTTAGGAGATACCCAAGCTTTTAACGGTTATGCAAAACCATACCAGATGCCAGGACTGCTGGGAGAATGATTTACGGATTCGATGACCAGATTTTCTGCTCCATCCAAGTGAGTAGCTTCAAGCGGTGTAATTCCATCTCCCCAAGTGTTACCTTTATCGGTAGTGACATTTTTAATTATGAACAGCTGCGGTTATGATTAGTGAAGCCAGTTTGGTGTATAATCAGGTTTTGCAGGGATTGCTGCGGCGCAAATTTTTGGAAACCAGTTGGGTAGTGGAAAAGCCTACTTTAGTAGATATGGTGATACATTCAGACTTAAGCAACGACCACAACTTGTAAATTACTCTACTTTTAACCCCTTAATTGTGCAAATTATTAAAAGAATTAGTAAAAATTAAAGCTTTTTGCAGCTTATTGTTCAGTAGACGCAACTTTTTAGAAGAATACTCCGTCGTTTTTTGAAAAATAATTAACAAGCTGAAAAACTAGCAACCTTTGTGTTTGAAGTTTCTCAGAGAAAGTTATTATTTGTAGAAGAACGCATTTGTTATTGTTACCTAACAGATAAAAATTGCTAGTAAATTGCAAACGAGCCGAGTGAACGACAACAGTTATGTCTTACGTCTCCCTGCTGAAAAATCTACCAGAATTCCTTAGCCAGCCTGCTGGGATAGCAGTTCTAGCCTCTCTTGGCATCCACGGTGCGATTGCGTTCATCCTGCCGTTGGCGCCCATTGACTCCACTAAACCAAAACAACAAGTAGCGTCACCAAAAACTGTCGGACTTGTTGAATTGAACCAGGCTGAACAGAACCGCCTGCCACAAGCTAATACGCCCCAAGTTGCTTTACAACCAGTTCCCCTGCAACCCCAGGTTCCCCCTCTGCCAAACTTTGCTAGCCAGCAGACGACCTTACCTCCTCTACCACCAGCTTCTTCTACTAAGCTAATACTACCTCCGTTACCCAAATCATCTACCAATTTAGCTATTGCTTCCTTGCCGAAAGGTCAGTCTTTAGGGGTACTTCCCAAGAGGGATTACCAAATTAACCCCATGAACTCTTCCCTAAATGTAAGAACAGCAGCAGCGCTACCATCTTCTCGTTTTAACGAAGATGTAAAATTGGGAGAATCCAAGCCGCTAGCACCTTCCACCATGCCAGAATTGCAGGCGACCAAAACACCTGTGGATCTGCCACCTTCCAACATGCCACAATCGCAGACGCCCTTCGTACCTGCGATGCCACCCGACCATATGCCATTGCAGGCGGCTACTAAAACACCTGCCAGGATGTCACGTTTGAATTTGCCAGCATTGCAGCCCGCTACAATGCCTGCGAATCTGCCTAGTAGTCAATCTCCTATACCTTATGAAACCACGCCTACTGCAACCGCATATAGAAATACCACTCCACCAACTACGGAGGCTGGAAGTGGTACACCACGAATTGCGCAAAACCAGCAGCTCATAGCGCCAATTGGAGAAACTCCACAAACGAGGGATAGGCTAGCCTTAGCAGGACCAAACCTGTTGCGATCGCCGCTACAGTCTACGCCTAGAATACCTGGGTTGCTATCAACTCCCAGAGAATCAGTCATGGCAAAAACTACTACTTTTGGGGAACAGTATAATCAAGTCAAGCAGCAATACCCTAACTTAGAAACGAAAGTACCCATCTCTGACACAATTAATGCAAAAGCAGGGCGAGATGGTAAAGTTGAGGGTGCTTTGGTAGTAGATGCTGAAGGTAAAGTTGAGTCAGTAAACTTCTTAGACCAATCAGTTTCATCTGACCTCAAAACAGCCACCAGGGAATATTTTAGGGAATATTTCCAAAAGAATCCTACTCAGGCAAGCGGGAAACCCAAGTATTACCCATTTAGCCTGTCTTTTAGATCGAACAGCAGTAGTCCTGAAGTTTTAAGACAGACAACTGCTTCATCTGTAACAAATGAAAAACAAGCATCATCCGAACTACGACAGAGACTGATTCAGTTGCGGTCATCTTCAATGGCTACACAAGCATCCAATGCACAACCGCCCCAGCAAAGACAACTCAGTCGTAGCTCATCGGAAACTGCTGTTAAACCATTACCTGAACAGCGAGTCAAGAACAATCTACCTGTACTAGCACCGGAAACTGCTAGACCATTCCCTGAAATACCAGCCAGAAAAAATCAAGCAGCGCCCCCACCGGAAGTTGCTACTAAACCAGTATCTGAGCCGGAACTCAGTAGTAATCAGCCTTCGACCTCGGTTGAATCAGGTCAAAAACTATTACGACAGTTGCGCAAAGTAAGGGAACAAAGACAAAACTCTCATCAAGAATAATCAAAACAGTTCAGTTGGGGAGCCATAGATTTTAGATTTTGGATGAAAAGTCTTTACCAAAAAGCTGTTCCAGGAATCTAAAACAATACTACCTATCCTTGCTTCCCAATAACGAAAAACCCTCTGGTTTTACAGAGGGTTTTTATTATCCCAGAATGCTCACGCTCAAAGCGTTTAAGAGCAATTTTACCAGCCCTGTTCCGCTTTCTGAAAAATGTAAGCAGCTACCTCCAGAATCTCTTGATCGCTCAACTTACCCTTAAAGGCGGGCATAGCATTTTTACCGATCTGTATCTGAGAGATAATCGCTTGGACTGAGTCTTGATCATAATTTTCCAGGTACTGTGATAAAGCTTCCTTTTTCAAGGTTTTCTCCGCAATGAGGATGTTACCACCACCTATATGACAAGAAGCGCAGTTAGTGCTAAAGATTTTTGCAGCCTCAGATGTTTCAGCTGCAAATGCTGGATTTATGAATGTAAATATGAACAGGGTGAGTGCCAACAGTACGATTAACGAAACTATTCTCAATGGATTCTCCTCGCGATAAGCCTCCAGCAACTGATAAAACTATCTTCCATAACTATTCTATGGCTGCTAGAAGCCCGAAAGCTTTAGTCCTATCTACTGTTTATCGTTCTGTTTACCGTTCTTACTTAGTGTTCTAAAACCAGTGCTTTAAAAGTTTTTATATATATTTAAAATTGACGGTAACGAGCTTATCCCTTCCTTTACTACGCAGCCTTTACCATACTAGTTGAGGATAGAACTCGTTACCGCCTTTTATCCCTAGTACAGAGGGCGCGGAAATAAAGCTACCATTAAAAATCAACGAAAAGCTTATGATGTAAGCTTTGATAATTTTTAATTTTTAATTCCGTAAAGCTGTACTAGTGTATGCCAAACCATAAGTTTGACACATTCCTCTCTGCTAATTTAGCAACACAAGCAAGGAAAATCGTCTTGTGTCAGCAGGGGTGTCCCTAGCTTTGAGCCGACTCAACTAGGACTCTGCCAACCATACCAGCACCACGGTGAGGTTCGCAGTAGAAGGAGTATTCACCAGGAGGCGCGTCTGTTGGGAAAGTCGTTTCTGTGGATTGTCCGGGGCTCATGAGCAACTTCTTCTGAGACAGGTTTTTCGCTAGATCAGTACCCTTAGCAGGGTTTTTAGCTGTATCAAACACAACATTGTGGGGAGCAAGTTTGTTGTTCACCCATTTAATTGTGTCGCCTGGATGAACCGTCAACTTATTTGGTTCAAACGCCAGCATTCCTTTATTAGTACCCATTTTCACAGTATATGTCTCAGCCGCAGCACTGGGAGTGAAAACAGCGAAGCTGCTAACAACTAAAAAGATTGTCAAAACAGCTAAGCCTAGGCGTCGCAAACTTGACGCAATCAATTTCATGGCGTTCTCCTAATAACAAGTTTTATTTTCCTTTTTTCATTTTAGATACAATTCAGCCCAAATATGACAATCTGTCATAGATGCAAGTTTTTTTTAACTCTGGCAAGCAATAGATAGCAAAAACTTGCGCCGTCAGTAATATTTACTAGACCGACACGCATTAAAAAGTCTATAGGTGAAGAAGAAAGAAATCGGTAAAAGAATTAATTTTTCTTTTTATTTTGGGATCACACTCCCTATTCAAAAATCTTCTGTGCCCCAACCTGGAGCTTTCTGTACTGCTGTGAGAACAAAAGCAGCTAAGCCTTCTACTTGCTGCTGCGATCGCCAACCCGGAGCTAACTGACCACACCAGTAGGTTTCTTGACTACCATCATAAGTCATTGGTTGCCGCATGAAGGTAACAAGAGCATTGAGCAAAGAATTGAAACACCATGACAGTTTAGTTAATAGTCAATAGTCAAGAGTCAATAGTCAAGAGTTAATAGTCAAAAAACTTGATACTCGAGACACTTGACTCTTGACTATTGATTATGCACTAAATCGTCAAACTGGCTTTAGTAATAAATTTTGCCGCCACCCCACTTTTCACCAATAACCTTAGGTTGGAGGAGAATATGACCAGAGATCTCTTCTAAGTCTTGATCAGTCAGATTTCTCATTTTGGTGAAAATATCTGCGCTCTTCATGCTGGGGTGAACTTCGGAAATTTCCTCCTCGCCGTCGTAGGTAGTAGGATTTTTCAAGTAGTCCACCAAGCTTTCAATGTTATTACGGGGTGGTGATGCCAGCGCCAGACTGTCGGGATCGAGTCCCACGTTCTGGTTTGTTTTGGTAACACCCCCAGCATGACATTGGGCGCAGGCATAGTTAAATAAGCGTTTGCCTTCTTTGACCTGTTTAAGGCTAAGTACTACGGTGTCGCCCTTGTCATTTAACGGCACTGTGCGGGTAGCCGCATCCAGTTCCACCGCTGTCGCACTACCAACAAACAACTGAAACGCTAGTAAAACAGCCGCAAAAATCCCAAATAATCTTCTTAACATGTTTCCCCTTAAGGATTTTAACTTGTAACACAGCTACGATCGCGATACTCACTCTCCTGTTGTTAACTGCTAACGGCTAACGGCTAATAGTTGTTAGCCCTTCGGGTTCGCAGTCCCTTGGGCAAGGGAAACCCTCCAAGCAACTTCTCTCCGCCTTCAGGACTGGTCTCACCATTAGCGATTAGCAGTTAGCCATGAGCCAGTTAGGTGACTTCGGGTTCACCGCGATTGATAGGTCTGCAAAACCCATAACGTTTGTTAACTGACAGATAGAAATTGAGTCGCTGTAAGATCAATTATCACGTTAAGAGTGCCATTTTTTGCCGAAACTACTGGTAGCTCCTCTGTTGGGGATCGGGGCATAGGACATAGGGCATAGGTAATTATTTTTATTACCCATGCGTCATGCGCCATTCCCTAACCTTTCCCCCCTGTAAAGGTCACGCCTTGAATAAAATACCTATTGAAAAAAGCGTAAATAGCTAAAGCTGGCAGAGTAAACACCATAGAAGCTGCCATAATATAGTTCCAATAGCTGATGTATTGACCTTTGAAAGTGTTCAGTCCCAAGGGGAGGGTAAACATTTCTGGGTCAAACAGGATAACCACAGGCAATAAGAAATTATTCCAACTGCCCATAAACACAAAAATCGCCTGTGCTGCTAAGGCTGGTTTTGCTAGAGGCAGGACAATATGCCGGAAAATACCAAAGGTATCTAATCCATCTAGTTGGGCTGCTTCCTCTAATTCCCTAGGAAAATTGATAAAAAACTGCCGCATCATAAAGATGAAGGTAGCATTGACCATACTGGGGACGATCATCCCTTGATAGGAATTCAGCCAGCCGATCGCTTTTAAAATCAAAAATGTGGGAATCAGCGTCACCTGCGCTGGAACCGCCAACACTGTCAACATTAGGAAGAACCAGAAGTCCCTACCAGCAAAACGCAGCCTCGCCAGAGCATAACCCGCCATTGAGTTGAACAGCAAGTTTAAAAAAGTGACGCTCGTAGCAATGATTACGCTGTTGAATAGCCACCGCAAAAACAGCGGTTCTTGCAGGAAGATTTGTTTATAGTTGTCAAGAGTAAAATTTTTTGGCAGGAAATTAGGTTTGCCTGTGACAATTTCAGATAGGGGTTTAAATGACGCCGAAAGTGCCCATAAGAAGGGTACAAGGGTGACGATCGCATATAATGTCAGTAAAACATACACCAGCACCTTCCAAGTTGAGAAAAGACGTTTCATTTTTGCTCTCTTACCCAAGCTCGAAAAGCTCTCATAGTCTTATTTCTACCTACAGTTTTGCACTGTTGAAGATATTCAGGAATAACTTGAATAAGGGGAAAATTAGAGAATGTTGGGCTAGATGTAGACTCAACGTATTTACCGTCTTTCAAAACATTAATTTGTAATTTGCCTTTTTCAAATCGCCATAGTTCAGGTACTTTCAACGCCTCATATATATTAGGGTGAGTGCGGGAAGTCACATCAATTTCTAACGCTAAATCCGGTGGTGGAACTACAGTTAAATCTATTGTGTCTCTTCCTCGGACTGCTGCCTCATTTTGGATATAGAAACAGTTGTCAGGTTCTATACCTTTGCTCATTAATTTATTTTTAAAAGTTGTAGAACCTAAAGGCAAAAACTCAATGTCTAGTTCTTCAAGGAGTGCTTTAACTAAATCGCTAATGATTTCTTTACTGCGCTCATGTTCAGGTAGTGGTGTCATAATTTCCATAATTCCGTTATCATAAGCCACTCTAGCAGCACGATGTTCTCCTAATTCTGACAGAATGGCTTCAAATTCTTGCCAACTAACATCTTCTAGTAGCACTCGCTGTCCTGGTGGTACATTCAATTGCTTGAGTTCTAATAACATTTTTTGACTCCGTTGTTTATTTTAAATTAACTGAGATAAATAGGTTGATGCAAGGGAATTCGGATTAAATTCTTTCGCCTCCGAAAAATCGCCGCTGAATTAGAGTGATCACAATGATTACCGCTGCTAGTAAAAAGGCGATCGCTGCCCCATAACCCATTTGCAAGTTGCGGAACACGGCTTGGTATATCAGTAAAACTACACTAAGGGTAGCGTTGTTTGGTCCACCATTGCCGTTAGAGAAGATATAGGACTGGTCAAACAGTTGAAAAGTACCAATCACACCTATTGTTATTACAAAGAAGGTGACTGGTTTGAGCATGGGAATAGTGATGTGAATAAACTGCTGCCATTCATTGGCTCCATCTAGCGCTGCTGCTTCGTAGAGTGTTTGGGAAATATCCTGCAACGCCGCCAGATAGATCACCATGTAAAACGGCGCAGTTGACCAAATATTCATCAGCATGATGGCTTTCAGCGCCACTGCTGGATCTCCCAACCAGTTATAAGTGGGCAGTCCTACAAAAGCGAGAAAATCGTTGAGTAGCCCATTGGTGTTATAGATCCACATAAAAATCAGCGTCAGGACGGCTGAGGAGGTGACTGTTGGCAAAAAGTAAAGAATGCGCCACCAGTTTTTGCCGCGAATGCCGGAATTCAAGGTTACTGCTAAGATTAAAGCCAAGACAGTTTGCGTCGGCACCACAATTACCACGTATTCTGCTGTATTTTTCAGGGCAATCCAAACCCTTTCATCTTCAATCAGTCGGGCAAAGTTGCGAAAGCCAACAAACTTGTACTCAATGCCACCTAAAAGTTGTACTTTTTGCAGGGATAGAAAAATAGACCAGAGAATGGGTAGCACGACAAAAGTCCCCATAACCAGAATGGTTGGGGACAGGAAGAGATATCCAGCCAAAGTTTCTGTGATGTTCCACCTAAGGTTTCTCTGTCGCCTTTTGATTTCAGACACTACTGTACCTCCGCTTAATCTCGCATCCACCTGGTTGTAGCGATCAGTGGTGCATGATTATTTATCGTACTCCTCTGGGTAGAGGAATGATCCTCCACAAGTAGATTGGGCGTTTTTTTCTCTATTAGGACTTACGCACTATACGCTCTTGAGCATCATGTGGATAACGGAATTTGG
>CAZZXJ010000287.1:0-7926 GCA_964657905.1 uncultured Stigonema sp. | reverse complement strand
GCACCACCGTCTTGTTGCGAAAATCAAAGCCCAAAAAGCTGATGATTTCGTAGGGGAGCCACCCTCGTGCGCGGAGAGAAGTTGCAAGGAGGGTTTCCCTCCGAGCAAACTTCGGGGTTCCCCGCGTTGAGAGGAGTGGCGTTGGGCACTGCCCACCTTACCCTTATTGAGAAGGTGCAAGATGTCAGTCAATGTACTATCTCTTCTCCTTAATGCCAGCCTCCCCGACGCGCAGTTGAGAATAGTCGCGATTTTCTCACCTGACAGGATAAAAGTAAAAGGTCAGTCCCAACACAGTATAAGTTGCCAAGAGCAAGATCCCTTCTAGCCAGTTAGACCGTCCATCTGAACTAACAGAGTTGGTGATCATCACGGCTACAATCACGGCTACCAGTTCAAAAGGATGGAAATTTAGATCCATCGGCTGACCGATCGCCAAGCCAGTCAAAACTAAAACGGGAGCAACAAACAGTGCGATTTGCAGGCTAGAGCCGATAGCAACCGAAAGTGAAAGCTCCATCTTGTTTTTCATCGCTACAGTTACCGCTGTTGCATGTTCAGCGGCATTGCCAATGATCGGCAGGAGGATGACGCCCGTAAACAGCGGAGTCAACCCTAATCGGGATGTAGCTTCTTTTAGTGTTGCGACTAACAGTTCTGACTCAATGGCTACGAAAATGGTCACGACCAAGAGCACACCAATCCAGAACCAGAGATTGACCTTATATTTAGGGTTGTCTACTGCCTGTTGACCATTTTCTATCTCTGCTAGCTCTATCTCTGCCAAACCGATTTCATAGAGATAAGTGTGGGTGCGCATTGAAAACAGTAACATGAGTCCATAGACCAAGATTAACACCACAGCAACTGCACTAGAAAGGTGCTGGAGCCTGACTTGATCAAGACCGCCGGAGATCAAGTTCACAGCGGTTGGCAGCACAATGGCAATGACTGCCAGATTCATTGATGAAGCATTCACCTGTGCCACAATCGGGTGAAACTCCTGTTCCCTGTAACGAAGTCCACCGAGTAGCATCGCAAAGCCTACGACTAAAAGCAGGTTGCTGATAATCGAACCCGTGACTGTGGCTTTGACCACGTCTATTAATCCAGCTTTGAGGGCGATTAAGGCAATAATTAGTTCAGTGGCATTCCCAAAGGTGGCATTCAAAAGTCCCCCAAGAGAGGGACCTGCAACAACAGCAATTTCTTCAGTCGCTTTACCCATCCAAGCAGCAAGAGGGATGATCCCTAGCCCAGAAGTAATGAAGACCAACAGCGAACCCCAGTGGAAAAAATGGGCAGCAATGGAAATTGGAATAAATATCAACAAAACTAAAAAGACACGTTCTTTGACAGACATAGCAAGTCCTACACTTTGAAACAGGCTGGACATCCAGGGTAAGCGCATCTAAATTGTTATTAACAAGTAGGTTCGGCTTAGCTATCTTCATATGGGCAAACAAATCGCTAAGACTTTGAGCATGTACTAATTATCCATCACCGCTCGGTTTGATTTTTGTAGAGTACTGCCAAAATTATTACCGTTGCAGGTTGACATAGTTCCGTTGACAACAGTGCAATAGGTAAAAACCAAAAACAAAAGCGACCGTCTTACCTTGGAAAACCGCAGCGATCGCCTTTGTTTTAGAGTTGATGACTTTATATATAACCTCTAAGCGTAGCTTAAGTGTTTTGCTACATTTATGCTCCTAGCAGAGCTTTACCACGCTGATAGAGCGAATGCGCATAGTCTGTCCAAGTTCCTTGTCCCCAATAGCGGAAACAACTGGTTTGCAGTAACAAGTTATATAGCAATGCTGACTGGTAGTCAGAGCGCTGAGTTACCGAGGGATCTTGCTGCACCTCTGAGTCGTATTTTGCGTGAAACAAGGCGCTCAGTTGATTCATGGGTTCTAGGACATGTTCATAACCTTTGACCCAACTTAAACTATTTGTCCAAGAAGCGCCGTCCATGTGGAATTGATGGTCAGTTTCTTTTAACTGTGCGATCGCCTTGGACACAGCTTCTGGTGTGGCATTATTTGGATCAACTTGTTGCCAAATTTTGTATTGCTGAACCGCTTGACAAGTTGGATATTCTTCAGGATTAACACCCGCAGCCTCAATCAGTTCCAAATATTCAGTACCATTGAGTCCAACTACACCAGATTTACCCCCACCAGAGGAGCGGATTTCATGCCAAACTCTCAAGAAATCGCGGGGATATTCATTCATCATTACGCCGCCATTTTCTCCATCCGCAATTTGGGTAACTAACGACGGGACGAGTAGATTACCAATGTGCTGCTTACCTCTGCCTTTTGCCTCAAAATAGGGCTGCATCTGAGCCACTAATTTTGTATCTGATCCTTGAGTTTTGATCAATACCGTCATGCTGATGGTTTCACCTTGAGAATTGCGAGCAACCAAACGATTCGGGATATATTTATCCTCGTGACGTAACCCTGAACCATCTAGACGTTCTACCGCATGTTCCTGCACCATCAACCAGCGATACCCGCATTCTTTCAAAGCTTCTATATATTTAAACAGGGTATCTGGGTGATTGGGCATGTGCATTTCTGGAGGAGAAAAACCCTTTACTCGCTTCAAAGCATCGTAGCCAAAAATCGCCGCAAAGTAATGTTGCCATGCTTGAATATGGAGTTTAATGTCAGGAATGGGTGTGGAAGGAACAACTGCATGACTCCACATTGTTCCTAGCCATTCCACATAAGGCTGATATTGGCGATCGCAAGTGATGCGCTTGAGATTGTTGAGGATGTCATTGCGTCCCATTTGCTGCAATCCCCACAGCAGATTGCCTGAATAGTCAAGCATAATCCGAGGATTGCAACCCTCAGAAATTAATTGGGGAATAAAATCCCCCATGCGGCTGTAGCACCAGGCAAATGGTTCTGCGTTGTGGTTATCCCCTTCTTGAGGATGTTCAAACATATACTGGAGATTGTTCATAAGTTCCCCGTGCGCACCTGCTGGAATCGTGGGTTGGTGCATGTGGAGGGCGCAAGCAAACCCTGCGGTAATGTCTTCTAAGCGGAGATTTGTAGTGGTTAAAAATACAGGTTCATTTTGGTTCACCACTGAACTAATTTCTGCCTCCGATCCGCAAATATTTGGCAATCCTGACCTTAATTCTTCTAAGGAAGGTCGGTTGGGCGATGGAGCTTGTGCAGTCATGGGAATTTCCTGTAGGCAATCCCCTTTAATTGTGACCTAAAAATACAATTACACAGAGAAGTGAAGGAATAAATTTACTTTGGTGAAAAATTATGATGCAAACACTTTCAATCAACAACAGCCAAAAATTACAACTAAAACCTCTAGCAATGCCTCAGCGCTTGCTATTGGGACCAGGACCCGCGAATGCTCATCCTGCGATTCTGCAAGCAATGAATACGCTTTTGGTTGGGCATCTTGACAGGGCGTTTTTGGCATTGATGGATGAGATTCAGTCACTGGGTGTGGCAAACAGAAAACCCACTGACTATTGCCATCAGCGGTACAGGTACAGGGGCAATGGAAGCGACAATTGCCAATTCCGTAGAACCAGGGGATGTTGTTCTCGTGGGAGTACCGGGATACTTTGGCGATCGCCTGGTGGATATGGCTGGACGTTATGGTGCTGATATAGTTAAACCCACGCAACCGCCAACGGGAGGATCAACGTTTGCGGATATTAGATATGCTCCCCTCACAGGACATTACTATAGAATAGATAAAGGTACACCATTACCTGTAGGTCTTGCGGTGATAGCAGATGGTGAAGATGTTGGTGGAACTCACTCGCTTACCCATCATACGATCTACCCTACCCTTGAGATGCCATTTTCAGAATTTGTAGAGAAGTTCATGAATTGTGGTTGGGTTTATAGTGGTAAAAAACAAGTAATATAATTAATATTAAGTATGACGGAAACAAAATACTATCAAAATGATATAGACACTTGGCATCAATTAATTGACCAGGAAAAAGCATATTTAGAAAGAAGAAAAAATTTCCTAAATAGTCCATCTAGAGTAGAGTTACTTAAAAAAGCTTTACAAAATCCCTCCGAAAGAGCTACAGCATTAAAAATTATTATCTATCTCACAAAGGAAGAAAGTCAAAGTTTATTTAATGAATTAATTAAGTTAGCGAGTATCGGTCATTCAGATATTGAATTAGTTCGTCATACGATTCTTTCATTTGAGAAAATTTGGCTTTTGGAAAATATTGAAACTCAGGCAGAATCTATCTTAGAAAATGGTGCTGATGAAGAATATAGACGATTATTAGAGCTTTATATTCAACTTGATAATAAATTGACCCAACGGCTTGTTGAAAAAGCATTACAACATCCAGGCATTGATATTCAGGAAGTAGGTGAAGATTTTGAGAACTATCTGAAAACTAAAGGAGTATAAAATATATAACTCATCTTCTTAAAAGCTTTTTGTAGTTGTTTAAGCTGCTGACGAGATGGCATTTTATGTTTCAATAAAAGTTAAATTTACGTAGAGATAAGCAACCACAGGAACTATTGACTTTTCACTTGAGCTTCTAAAGCTGCTAATCTTTCCTCAATCTCAAGAAGTCTGCTTATAATTGCTGTAAATGCGCTTACATTTATCTAAAAGCATTGAAAAGTGGTAAAAATATCACTTACGTCGCAAAGCAGTTGATATTGATTAACTAGTTTTATGTCCATTCAAGTCTACGGAATACCAAATTGCGGAACCTGCAAAAAGGCTTTCAAGTTCCTCCAAGATAACAGTGTTGACTATGAATTTATTAATACCAAAGAAAATCCGCCGACTCGTGAGATGATCCAAAACTGGGTAGAGACTTTGGGTTATCAGCCTATGCGAAATACTTCTGGTCAATCCTACCGGGCGCTGGGTGCCGAGAGGAATACTTGGACGGATGAGCAGTGGATTGAGGCGTTTGCTAACGACGCCATGTTGCTCAAGCGTCCGCTTTTTGTTAAAGATGAAACGGCAGTGCTGGTAGGTTTTAAAGAGGAGCTGATTCGAGATAAGTTGGGAATTTAGTGTTTAGTCTGCTGGTTGTCAGTTTTTGGTATTGTTTAAGCCTGCGATGCATATTCGGAAATTAAGGCTGGAAACAATTATTCTGCAAGGTTTTGATAATTCTAGGACTTACGCCTTGACAGAAATTGTGATGAATGACGATAAGCGTTTCTACGAAATACCGACCCCGCATGAGTTGGGTTTGTATGGTAGTTTTGTGGCTTTTCGAGTGCTTGAGCAGGACGTTGCTGGCTTCGAGAAATTTCTCCAAGACTATGCGGATCAGATCGAGCCAGAAAAGCTGGCTGCTAAACTCTGCGGTCGATGGCGCAACGGTGTACTGCAAGACTTACAAGGACTGCTCCCTCGCGCTAGCCCGATCAGACTGAGGCTGGGTGGGCAATACCCACCGCAACCTTTGCCCTTACACCTTAAACTTCTCAGTAATCCGCTTCATCGCCTCCTCCACATTCTCCCGGCTATTAAACGCGGAAATGCGGAAGTAGCCTTCACCCGCAGCACCAAAACCAGAACCAGGTGTACCGACCACATTCACGCTTTGCAGTAGCTGATCAAAGAAATCCCAGCTAGAGATACCATTTGGTGTTTTCACCCACACATAAGGTGCATTCACACCACCATATACCTGCAAGCCACCCGCCGTTAGCTGCTCACAGATGATTTTGGCATTGTCCATGTAGAAATTTACCAGCGCTTTTGTTTGCGCTTGTCCCTGTAGTGAATAAACTGCCTCAGCCCCTCGTTGAACGATGTAGGAAACCCCATTAAACTTTGTGGATTGGCGACGGTTCCACAGCTTCCATAATTCCACATCTGAACCATCTGATGCCTTAGCTGTCAGTGTCTTGGGCAGCACTGTGAGCGCACAACGGGTGCCGGTAAAGCCTGCATTTTTAGAAAACGAGCGGAACTCGATCGCACAATCTCTTGCTCCTTCAATTTCATAAATCGAGTGGGGAATTTCCGGATTAGAAATAAACGCCTCGTAAGCTGCATCAAAGAAGATGATTGAGCCATTCGCCTTGGCGTAATCTACCCACGCCTTCAGGTGTTTCTTAGTTGCTACTGCACCGGTGGGGTTATTGGGGAAGCACAGATAAATCAGATCTACCTTCTGGGATGGAATCTGCGCCGTGAAGTTATTCTCAGCAGTAACTGGTAGATACACTAAACCACCATACTCACCCGCCTCATTTGCAGCACCAGCGTGCCCTGCCATCACGTTGGTGTCAACGTACACTGGGTAAACTGGGTCTGTCACCGCAATGGTGTTGTTATTTCCAAAAATATCCAGAATATTTCCAGTATCACACTTCGAGCCATCGGAAATGAAGATTTCACTTTTGTCCACCTCACAGCCACGCGCTTGGAAATCTTGAGCAGCAATCTTTTCGCGCAGCCAATCATACCCTTGCTCAGGACCGTAACCTTGGAACGTGGCGCGATCGCCCATTTCTTCTACAGCCTTGATCATAGCCGTCCGGCAAGCTTCTGGCAATGGCTCCGTCACATCTCCAATCCCTAGCCGAATAATTTTGGCATCCGGATTTGCTTGTGCAAACGCATTCACCCGTCGGGCAATTTCCGGGAACAGATACCCCGCCTTGAGCTTGAGATAATTATCGTTAATGGTTGTCATGATGGATTGCGATCAACTCCGTAAGGAAGTTTACCGTGCTTCGGAATCCTTATTAGTCATGCTTTGAGGACTAAATATCTAAACTCCGGGCAAGTTAGCTCTCCTTGACAATCATGTGAACTAAATCTGCCGATGTGATGGCAAAGCCTAAGTAAGTCGGCGTAAATAAACACAACTGTCTGTTAGGTCTGTTAGTAGTTAGTTGGCTGACAGCCTCTGAACAAAAGTTAATACAGTTATGTTTTATTGTGCCTATAGCAATCCTATTTGATTTCCGAACAAGGGAGACAAGGAGGACAAGGGAAAGGTGTTCGTATCTCCTCCACGGATTGCTATACCTACTTACTATAAGCGAAATGTATTGGAATGTAAATTGCAAATTCTATGTTAGGAAATACTCATATTTTTCTTAAAAATAAGCATTTTTAACTACAATAAAAACCCAAAAATGCTTTCATATTAAGACATAGTGTGATTGGGCTGTGAAGAATTGGGAAAGAGCGACTATAATTAAGTTTATCGAAATAAAATTGCTTTTTATTGAGAGTTATTAGGAGAAGAATTGTGAATCAAGAGTACTCAACAAAATGGTGGGCAGCGTTTACATGTATTGCTTTTCTGGAAGCAATATTGCTGGTCATGCTATTGTCAGGTCAAACTTCTGTACAACTTATAGTAGCAATTATTGTGATCGCTATGTTACTGTTTCTCATTCCTCGTCTTGATGATGTTGTTTCATTTACCTTTGACAGAGGAAGTTTTGAAACAAAACTAGGTACAATCAACAAGAAAATTGCTACAACTAAAGCAAGAACTGACAAGCTAGTGTTGTTGTCATTGTCTAAATCGATGTATGAACATCTCAAAAGAATTGCTTCAGGTAGCTTTGGTCCTTATAAAATGAATGACATTTTAGAAAGAGAAATTTATTACCTTCGGGATATAGGCTATATAGATAATGTAGAGAGGATTCGTAGCATTCCGTATGAAGGTAATAATCTTTCAGAATACTTGAAAATCACGGATCTTGGTAAGCAATTTATCGAGCTACGTAAAAGTATAGAGGAAGAAAGCAGTAAAGGTTAATGTGAACCAGGGTAAACGCATCTTAATTGTTTAGAGATTAAGATGAACAGTCTTGTTGGGGGTAGGGTGTGGGGTGTGGGGAACCCCATACTTAAAAGCAGGGGTTTTAGCGGTACGCAAGCACGATATTTAAACAGATTGCA
>CAZZXJ010000286.1:0-7934 GCA_964657905.1 uncultured Stigonema sp. | reverse complement strand
TCTTTTTGTTAAGCGGGTAATAGACCTCTGCGAAATAGAATGTAGAGACGTAGCACTGCTACGTCTCTACAAGCCATCCTTGCCGTTGCAATTAGTAACTCTTTCATAATTTCCATTTCGTCCTCTATCCGGTCGAATTGCTCTGCACTCATGCATCTCCCTTGTCTTTTTTACTATTCTTTATTTAAAGGTTTACAATACCGAATCAAATACCTGTTGCGCGGTTAGGTTCAACTGCGGAAAAGTTGGGGATTTAATTAAGTCATTCCCTCGGAACATTGTTTTTACATATTCCCCATCCACCAGTTCGTATATAAAGATAGTGGGTTGTTTGGGATAGCCGATAAAATCGCGTCCACCCAAAGCTGCATAATCAACAATCCAGTATTCGGGTATTCCCATCTCTTCATAATCACGAAGCTTATCGTAATAATCATCACGCCAGTTCGTGCTAACAACTTCTACTATCAATTTGACCGAAGTTGCATTTTGAATAATTGATTCGGTTCCCCAGCGTATTTCACTACCGATAGTTTCTTCATTCAAAATAATGATGTCTGGTTCGTAGCCCGATTTATCACGAAAAGGCTTAACAATGGATTCTCTGGGTATTGTCCAAATACCGCGCTTACCCACATCTATAATGGTTATAATTAATTCTTCGAGGAGAAAGCCTGTTAATTTTGAATGCTTCCCTCTAGGTTTAGGCATCTCAACAATTACTCCATCATGCAATTCGTACCGTACTACTGAGTTCTCTGGATACCACTCCATAAACTCATCGAAGGTATATAGTTTTGGTTCTGTTTGGGTTTGGGTTTGTGCTTGGGTCATAAGTTAACGCCTCCACATATATTTGACTTTACCAGTCCCCACAATCCACAGCTACCAATTTTCCCCCCGACCTAACTGACATCCGAGTCAGAGGAAAACGCGATACCACTGCATTGGTAGACATCCGGGCGGAAGCATCGACATGGGGGTACGTAATTATTACCCCACGCCTCTTGGCTTCGGCTTGAAATAATGTAGCGATCGCATTTTTGTAGGGGCGCGGTTTCCGCGCCCTCACAATCTGGTCAATTCCATTAAAAACTGCTCTAAGGCAACCTGCACCATCACCATTAATTACGAATTATATTGACTTTTGACTTTTGACTTCCCCTAAGGGGCTGACCTCCCTCAGCATCTCTAAATGCTTCTTTACAGGTGCGAGTGTATTCGCAACAATCATCCCACTTGCGGCGACTGCTGGTAGACCAATACCGGGAAACGTCGAGTCTCCACAACACAGCAGTCCCGACAGAGGTGTGCCTGGACCTGGAAACATACCAACACCAGCCCGAATGGCAGGACCATAAGAACCGCGATGACGGCGCAGATAGCGCTCATGGGTCAACGGTGTGCCAACCAAGGTCACCTCACATCGCGAGCGAATGTCTGGAATGATTCGCTCTAAAGCTTGCCACATCACTTCTGCACGCATCTGCTTTTGTTGCCCATACTCCTGGCTTCTCCTGTCCATCCCCTGCCAGAGATCATACGGCTCATTCCCAGGTGTATAGACGTGAATCACATGCTTTCCAGCAGGCGCCAACGATGGGTCTAGAACTGATGGAATCGACACTACCACAACGTTTTGAGGAGCCGTAACACCCAAGTCCCAGTCGTTGACTACAATGTAGTGACACGCAAGGTCTGACCTTAATCCTTGTGCGTCAATGCCTAAGTGGAGATGCATAAAGCTATCACACTCTGGTGTCGCCTGTCGTGCCCGAAACTGATTTGGCACAGCCTTTTGTGGAAGCAGCTTGAGGGTATCCCATACCGATGCATTGGACACAACTGCCCGACGTGCCCGTACTTCTTTGCCACCACGCAGACGCACACCAACCGCGCGATCGCCCTCCACAAGAACTTCCTCAACATGAGCGCCCAGCATCAGCCGACCGCCGTGTCGCTCAAGTCCCCGTACCAGCGCCTCAACCAAAGCACCACTGCCACCAACAGGATAATCTAGCACTACGCTTGGTCGATACCACTCTGCAAACATAAATGCCATTTCCGCTGCACTGGTTCCATCAGCTGGCAGTCCAGAAAGAAGGAAACAAAGCAAGTCCAGCCAGTTGCGCGTAAAAGGGTCATTAACAACGCCGTCCATGATTCCTGAGAAAGGCCCCGTCAGCTTGACAATATGTGCAACATGCTGTAACATATATGGTGCAAATCTACTTACAGTTATAGCTGCACCCAGATCAAAGCGCAAAGCGGCTGATGGTATTGTCATTGCTGCACTGACTAGTGGTTCCATAACGCGCTGGAGCTTCTGCCATTCGTCGCAGGCGGCATCACCACGGAGCTTTGTGAGAACCTCACAAAATTGATTAGCACCAACGGAGGTGTCAAAATCACCTTCTGGCAGGCAGCAACCCCATGTATCATATGTTGCCCACTCTATTTCTTCGCCAATTGCATCTAGCAGTTGTCGGAGGGGGTTGGAAGAAGGTCTGTACGATAGTCCAGAGTAGAGCGACGGACCTGAGTCAAACTTGAATCCGTCGCGTTCAAAAGCGTGTGCGGCACCGCCAGGAATTGAATGGCTCTCACAGACTGTGACATGAAAGCCATACCGCGCTAGAAGCGCTGCACAGCTTAAACCGCCAATGCCGCTACCAATAACGACTACATCTGTGTAAGGAGACATCTTTTTATTGCAAATACTCTCCCTCAGATTCTAACTGCATCGTCAATTAAAGTTTAGTCTATCATGGGCAGAGACAGCTGTTACAGTCAATAAGAGATAACCTCAATGCTTGATCCAGCTTTGTGCGATCGCCCTGAAACTCAGTGGCTTGTCTGGAAGTCAATGCTTTCTAACTGGCTGATGACACCGATCTTGGTAGTATTGCCAATCTTGGCTTTGGTCTTCATACCATGGATAATTCCAAGACTACGATGGAAGCGGTTTTGGAGTGGATTAGGAACCGTGTTGTTACTGATTTACTGGACTGCCACTTTTCCGTTAACCATTGCTGTAGAAAAAAAAGGATTAGTGGCATTTATTCCCCCCGATCCTGGTACAACGACAGATGCAATAGTTGTGTTAGGTCGTGGAGAAGAATTTAGAAAGTCGCGGGTTGAAGTTGCAGCTGAACTTTGGCAATCTCATCGCGCACCTCTAATTTTTGCCAGTGGAGCAGGAGATGGCTCGGAAATTCTTGAACAACTCAAAGCAAAAGGCGTTCCTGATCGAGCATTAGACGAAGAACACTGTTCTCGAACGACTAAAGAAAACGCACTATATACCGCGTCCGTGCTACAATCACGAGGAGTCAAGCAAATTCTATTAGTGACCGACCCTCCTCACATGTTGCGATCAGTGCTGACTTTTCGGGGTTCAGGGTTTGAAGTTATTCCACATACAAGTGCCATTCCATCTAAGTTAACTCCTACTCAAACAGCAATGCTCATATTTTACGAGTATATGGGCTTAGTTAGCTATGGTTTGCAGGGGGAATTTCTTCCTCAACACATGGCTGAACAGAAAAATCTCCCACTGGCAAAGTTAGTTTCTGAGAATGATCACCTCACGCACTCGTAGCAAAGTCGCAAAGGTTAACATGTGCGTCTTTGTGTGAGCAGAACCTGTGCGACATTGTCAGGGCGGGGGAACCCCGCCCCTACATAAATGAAATTTGCTGTAATCAAGACTGGTTGGCGATCGCTTCTGTTGCAGAAAGAGCAACCTGATCCTTTTGTTGTGAACTCAGTTGCTCCAAAATGTCCAAAACCTCCTGTTCAAAAGCTACCTGAGCACGATTGGTTTTGCCACCTACATATAAGTGACCATCTTTTTGCAACGCCCAAATTTCCGAATGAGAGAAGTAACTCATACTCACACCTAGCATGAGCAAGGCAAACCCAGTGTAAACAAAGGGTATTCCCGGATCGGCTTTAATTTGCAACCCAGTACTGCCAACGACATCAAGAATTTTCAGCGTGACGCCATTAACTTGAGTAGACATTCCAGTGCGAACAGTATCAACCAGCTTGCCAGTGGCATCGTAAATTAACAACATTCCTTGCAAGTCTCTTGCCAGCAGGGAGACACCCGCACTCAAATCCGGTTTAGTCGGAATCCAAGTTCCCCAGATACGTCCTTTGCCGTTAGTGGCAAGTTGCGCCATTGGGAGTTGGAAAATTGGGCTGTTATTGACTCGGACGCGAACGGCAGAGATTCCCCAATCAGTCTGGTAAAAAGTTACACCCTGATGGCGCAGAGGTTGATTGACAAAAATCGTCTTGCGGTCAACCTCTTTTGCCTGATTGTTCAAGACTGACATATCCGAGTAAAACTGATCGATTCCGCCAGAGGGGGTGTAGTCAATCCAAAAACGATTCACTCGTACAGACCAATCTTTGGGAATTTGATTTCCTGCCCAAGGTCCGGCTTCTATAATATTTTTTACCTGAAATGTGCTGCCACTTGGAACTATTTCCTGGGCAACAAACCCAGTCATCATCCCCCAAATTGACCCCAGCAGAATAATGACAATACCTACATGCACTACAATTGGTCCGATGCGTCCGACTATTCCCTTACGGGCGTAAAGGATCTCCTCTTTTTCTTGAAAAATTTTGTAGCGACGCTTTTGCAACAGTTGGGTGAGGGTTTGTACAGACGCGAAATTTTGAGTATCTACATCAAATTCAGCACTGAGGGCTAACTTTTCAAATTGGCGGGGTTGGTCGTAAAATTTCCACTTCCGGGCAGTTTTTAAGGCTGGTAGCTGGCGGGTAAAGCTACAGGCGGTAATCGCCGTCCCAAAGAGAATCAGTAATGCTAAAAACCACCAAGTACGATAAACATGGTCTAAGCCCACGGTTAAGATGACTTTCCAGGTGAGGAAACCAAACAGGGCTGGATGTTCTGGATAGTTAGCTTGGTAAAACCCTAGAGATTGACCTTGTTCAATGACAGTACCTGTGATGCTAAAGAGTGCGATCAAAAGCAGTAGCACTATCGCCAAGCGCAAATTCGTCAACACGGGCAAGAAATCCTGCCGCAAAAACCGCTTGGTTGCTGACCATACTGATTGTTTCTCAACTGGATTTTCTATAGTCATTAGCTATTAAGGAATGAAATATCTCTAAATAAGGAGCCAGGAGTCAGGAGTCAGAAGTCAGAATGATTCCTAAGTCAATAGACATGGAGTTAAAATTAATTATGAGTTCGTTAAAACCGAAGGTTGGAGCGCTCCTGCCGTTCGCTCCTACATGATTTCTGGAGATGTCTAATAACATTCTCTTATAAGTGGGGTTCTCCTGACTCCTGACTCCTTTGATTTAAAAACTTCCCACCGGAATCCGCGAAATTAGGGAAAACACACCAAATCCTACCAACAGTACACCACTGACAGGGTTAATCCAACCTGACCAGCGACGCAACTCTAGCAATTTCTTGATGGAAGCAGTAAACGTACCCGCCAAAATTAATGGTGCTACATAGCCTGCTGTGTAAGAAAGCAGCAAAGCCGCGCCTAAAATTAAGTCTTGCGTATTGGCAACCCAACCAAGCAAACTAGCTAAAACAGGTGTACTGCAAGGAGAGGCGACTACACCAAAACTTAGACCCATCAAATATGCTCGCAACCCTTTTGGTAATTCTTGAGAAATCCACTCAATACCTCCGAAAGCGGGCAATTGCAGGGGCAAGGCTTCCAGTAAGTTTAGCCCCATGAGAATCGCGATGATACTAACAATAATCGGTAAACCAATTCCTACCTGACCGTAGACTTTTCCCACAAAAGCTGCTATAATTCCCAGAAATGCTAGTGTTGTTGCTAATCCTAAAGCAAACCAGGTAGACTGGACTGCTGCTTGTAGACGGCTTTTTGCTTCATAACCGCCGATATAGCCAATGGTAATTGGCAGCATGGAAAGCATACAGGGAGTGAGGCTGGTAAGCAACCCAGCCAGAAAAATTATGGCAACACTGATCCACGTTAGATGCGTCAATTGGTTGGATACAAGGGCGTTGGCGAATTGTTCTAATTCGTAAAGTCTGGTTTGCAGGGTTTCAAGCATGAAGTAAATAGAGCGGGGAATGCTTACTCTGCTTGAATTTTAGCTTAAGTATGCACTTTTGGGTTGAAGCGGTTATCGTCATCCCCATGTGCTTAGTAGTTATGAGAACAAGCAACAACCAACAATTCCCCAACCAACAGACTCATTTTGTCTTTTGAAAAACCCGCCGATCACGCTTATTGCCACGCTGTGTTCGCAAAGGCACCACTTCAGCTTCACTACTTTCGCGTGCAACCCGAATCAGCAACCCAGCTGACATCAAACTGGCAATCATTGAGTTACCACCATAACTAAACATGGGCAAGGGTAAACCTGTCGTTGGTAAAGCCCCAGTAGTAACACCAATATGGAGCAATGATTGCCCTACCATCAAAATTGTCACACCAATCGCCACCAGTTTAAGCACTGCTTGCTTAGCCTTGAGAGCTACGATTAATCCTAAGGTCGCGTATAAAGCCAACAGTAGCAATAGCACTATACTGCCAACAAAGCCAAACTCTTCGGCGAACACCGCAAAAATAAAATCGGTGTCTTGGATTGGTAAATAAAATAGCTTTTGTTGGGAAAGCCCAAACCCAGATCCCCAATGTCCACCAGAACCCACCGCCAGCAAACTTTGCACCAACTGGTAGCCATTACCTTGGGCGTCAGCCCACGGATTAAGGAATGACATCACGCGCTTGCGCTGATACTCTTTTACACTAATACTGAGTCCCGCCAACAGCACTCCGCCAATGGCTGTTCCTCCTAGGTACTTGTAAGGCAACCCAGATCCTAGCGCAATCAGCCAGATCGTCATGCCGCAAAGTGCAGTTGTACTCAAGTTAGGCTGCGCTAAAATCCCCAGAATCACAAGACCGAAAATAGCCAGCCAACTCAAACGAATTCCCCAACTGATTCGTTCCCACTGACCAAAAAGCCGCGCACTTTGCAGCACCAGAAAGGGTTTAATCAATTCAGAGGGTTGAATCGGAACTGGACCTAGGGGTATCCAGCGAGTTGCACCATTAGTGTTGGTTCCCACTCCTGGAATTAGGGTGACGAATATTAACCCCAACAGCAGAATGACAAACCAGTGGGATAGCCCTAAGATTTTACTTATGGGTACATTGACAATAATGTTGAATAGTATTAATGACACTAAAACCCAAATAAGTTGACGCTTAAAGTAGTATAAGCCATCATGATGCTGAGCATCAGCAACGGGATAGGATGCCGAAAACAGCATGACTAACCCCATAAACAACCAAGTTAATGTTAACCAGCGCAATAACCGTGCCTCTAATGCCCAGTTGGACACGGAGTCATCAAAGAATGGAATCAGGCGGCGTAGATTCACGAGGATTTTAGATTTTAGATTGGGCTTTGTCGGTGCATACTCCGACTCTCGTAAATTTTAGATGGGAACGAACACTTTGGCATAGATGCCCCTGATATTATCTTCGGTTGAATACCTATAATTAAGACTGATGCTCCAGACACGGGTACACGGGGAGGTTTTTATTATGGGAAATTAGACGGACTTGATATGACACGCGATCGCCAAGTCTACAGAAAGATTTAGGCTAAATAGTATAAAATTAGACAGGCAATTAATAAAAATCAGTGGTTCGACGTAATCCATTGCTTGGCAGTCTACGTTTCTTAACGTACGGAAACACAAAGTCGTAGGGTGCGAAGCGCGATAGCGTAACGCACCATCTTCCTACCACCCATGGTGCGTTACGGTGTTCCACAATCGCGCACCCTACAAACGACTCTCTTCCCGCTAGAAGAATACCTAATTTAACGAACCGCCAAGACGCCAAGGACGCGCCCGTAGAAGATAGGTAATTTTGTAACGGTTC
>CAZZXJ010000285.1:0-7945 GCA_964657905.1 uncultured Stigonema sp. | reverse complement strand
AACCTCTTCCATAAATGCCTTCTGCCCTCTGCCCTCTGCCTTTCTTCGGTCAGAAGTCAGAATAAAAGAGACTCCTAGCTCCTGGCTCCTGGCTCCTGACTCTTGTATTCTGTTAAAAGGTCTTAATATGTTGCTATTGGATATTCCGCCGTTCTCGCTGAACTTAGTCAAGGATGTCCGGGACATGCTGAGCTTGGATTTCATGCGCTACGCATTCCTAGCCGGAACCACGTTAGCCATTGTCTCCGGGCTGGTCGGCTATTTCGTCGTCCTGCGCAATCTGGTTTTTGCCACCGATGCACTGGCGCACGTCACCTTTACAGGGGCGCTGCTTGCAGTCATTGTGGGCAGCGACCCCCTGTTGGGACTGTTTGGTGTGACCATGCTGGTGGCACTCTCGCTGGGTGTGTTCTTAACGCGGGCGCGGGCGAGGGACGTGGAGGTGGGCACCGTACTCGCTTGGGTACTTGGACTAGGCGCACTGTTCTTGAGCATTTACACCTCACAATCTAGCGGAGCCAACAGCACCATCGGCGTTAACTATCTGTTCGGCTCGATCTTTGGCTTACAGGCGCAACAGGCACAGTTAGTTGCTGTGATCGGCGTGGTTGTAATCGTCGTACTCCTGGTAATTGCGCGACCTCTGCTGTTCGCATCTGTTGATCCTGAAGTCGCAGCAGCCCGTGGCGTACCAGTGCGAGTCATCAGTGCCGTCTTCTTGCTCTTGGTTGCTCTAAGTATAGCCGAGGCCGTTCCTGCTGTAGGAGCCTTGTTGAACTCCGCGCTGCTCGTTACACCTGCGGCGATCGCCCACCGTTTGGTGACACGTCCTTTCGTCGCGCTTTGGCTCTCAGCTGGGCTGTCGCTGACCTTCGTGTGGTTGGGGTTAACCATTGGCTTCTACGCTCCCTACCCAGTTAGTTTTCTGATCAGTACGTTAGCCTTCGTGACCTATGTTGCAGTGGTGACTTGGCAACGGCTTCGTGCTGCGATCGCACTGCGGATGCCAACGGACATACGCCCGACGAACGGTTATGATGACGCCTAGAAACCGGGTTTCTATGACATTAATTTAAAATCCTAATGACAATAAGACTGATTTGTATTTACAGATAATCACGATCATTATTTTCGAGGAAAATGTGAGCCATAACAATAGTAGGTTGGGTTGAACCATAGGATAAACATGTAGGGTGGGCGCGGCTCACCAATTCCTTGGGAAGGTGGGCACTGCCCACCCTACAACTGCAACCGATAGGTCTATTGATGATTGCTGAAATTTTTTGTGAAATGTTTGCTAAATACTGATAAATTAATTGAGAATACTTTTTAACAAGCTTGAACGGCACAAAAGCCCAATATTAGGTACGAACTTCAAACTGGGGTGAGGAGAAAAATGAAAAAGTTATGGGAATTTCTGCTGGCTGGTTCAGCAGTTTTTGGCATCATACTAGTTGGAATTTCTACAGCAGTTGCAGGGGAAACGCCAGCAAGTTCGGAAATAACTGAACCTCTGCTAGCAAGTCCAGGAGAAAATGCTGAGAATGTGCGTCCAGAGAATGGAATGGCGCAAGTGAACTCGGTATCTCAGCTATCAGATGTGCAAGCCACAGATTGGGCATTCCAAGCGTTGCAATCACTGGTAGAACGCTATGGTTGTATTGCAGGATACCCTAATGGCACTTACCGGGGTAATCGGGCGATGACGCGATATGAGTTCGCTGCTGGGTTGAATGCTTGTCTCAACAGGGTTAACGAACTCATTGCCACCGCCACAGGTGATGTGGTGAAAAAAGACGATATAGCGACACTGCAAAAACTGCAAGAGCAATTTTCAACGGAACTGACGGCACTACGTGGTCGTGTGGATGTAGTAGAAGCAAAAGCTGCGCAATTGGAAGCAAATCAATTTTCTACGACGACAAAACTTAATGGCGTCGCGATCATTGCACCAGTCAGCGTTTTTACTGGTGATAATGCTAGAGGTCAGAAAATAGACAGGAATCCTATCCTTGCAGACAGGGTGCGTCTCAACTTCGTCACCAGTTTTACAGGTGAGGACCAGTTATTCACTCGACTCCAAGCAACAAACTTGAATGCTTTGTCTGGTACTACTACCTTCACACCAGAGGGCGATCTGCGATTCAGTGGTCCAACTTACAGTTCCGGCAATACTAATCAAGTTGTTCTTGATGCACTTAACTATAGTTTTCCCTTGGGGAAAAACACAAAAGTTATACTTGAGGGAAATGCCGGTGCAGCAGATGACTTTACCAATACCGTCAACCCTTTCCTGGATGGTGACGGTGATAGTGGCGCTCTTTCTAACTTTGGCACACGCAATCCAATTTATTTCCCAGTAGCTGGTTCTGGAGCTGCGCTCAGGCATCAGTTCGGTAAAAATTTGGAACTGACTTTGGGCTATTTAGCCAGTTCGCCCGCAATTCCCTCGTCAGGCAATGGTTTGTTCAACGGACCTTATGGCGGCATCGGGCAGTTGACGATCAAGCCAAGCGATCGCCTCACGTTTGGCTTGACTTACGTTAATGCCTATAACTCCGACCTGACTGCGGGTAGTAATCGCGCTAACCTGCATTCTGCCTTGCTCAGCGATTCCGGTTTTCTGCCATCTGTTGCTGGTGGTCCGAGTCAAGGCAATGTGGGATCGGCCCAGCCCGGGGGTACCGCAACTCTGCCTACAGGGACTTTGGAAGCTCTCAGGGGACAGAGTTTGCCAGTTTCTAGCAATTCCTACGGTATAGAGGGATCCTTTCAGATCAGCCCCAAATTTGTGATCGGCGGTTGGGGTGGCTACACCAACGAGCGCATCCTCTCCACACTTGGTGGGGCAATTCCTCGTGGTGATCTTGACATTTGGAACTACGCCGTGACACTAGCCTTCCCAGATTTTGGTAAAAAGGGCAGCGTGGCAGGTATCATCGTGGGGATGGAGCCTAGGGTTACTGGCGTGAGTACTAGTCTCAGGGGTGTGATTGGCAAAGATCCAGATATTTCATTGCACATAGAAGGGTTATATCAGTATAAACTGACGGACAATATCACCATTACACCAGGAGTCATCTGGCTGACAGCGCCAGATCATAACAGTAATAACAGTGGTGTTGTGATTGGCACGGTAAGAACGACGTTCACTTTCTAATTTCTGATAGAAAAAATAGTGATTCAGTTGTCTATGGGTTTCTGAATCACTATTAAGAAATAACTCGATTTATTAAGTTTTTAATAACACTTGTGTCAGCTTGTACGTTGATGCCTGACGCCTCTACCGAAATTGTGTATCCTGAAAACAGCTAATGGTAATGATGAAATGGAGGTCTAATGGCTCCTAAGATTATGCGTCAGCTTTGGTCTGTAGTAGAAACAGCACAAGACTTGACGCTATTGCAGTTAGACGACGCTAGTTTGGTGCAGTGGTTAGTAAAACAAACCAAAACCCAAGCTTTGCTAGATTGTCATGAAACTGATTTCCTCAGTGACTACATCAAATCCCGGCTGAGCCTTATCCGTGATATTGTCTATGAACGCCTGTGTTCCTGATCATAAAATTACCATTTGTTCGTCATTAGTCATTAGTCATTGGTCATTGGTATTAGACAAAGGACAAATGACTAAGGACTAAGGACTTGGTAAATAACCTTCTACTAAACAGTCGGAACCGACAACGCGTACTTCTACACGTTCCAGGGACAGCGCTTGGGTCATGTTGATAAAACCTAAGTCACCGACAGGTGTAGGAGCATGACTACCACCAATGATTTTAGGAGCAATAAAGGCAAGAACTTTTTGCACAGCTCCTTGAGCGATCGCACTAGCAGCTAAGGTCCCACCACACTCCCACAGTACGTTGCAAAAACCCCGCTCATAAAAGTACACCATTACCTTATCTGGTGTGAGTGGTGTTAATTCCACCACTTCCACCCCCCGTTTTTGTAAAACCTCTTGAAAATCTGGGTTCGCTTCTTTTTCTGTCAACACCAAAGTGGGAGCATCAGTTGTCTGCCACAGGTGGGCTTCTTTTGGCAAATTAAGACTGCGACTCATGACCACTCGCAGGGGATTATGCGCTCCATCTTGATGGCTGGTTAAATAAGGATTGTCGTGTATAACCGTGTTTCCACCAACAATGACTGCATCACAACCTACTCGCAGTTGATGCACTTCGTTGCGGGACATTTGGTTTGTTACCCAGGCACTGTGACCAGTAGTGGTAGCTATTTTGCCATCTAAAGTCATAGCATATTTCAACATCCCAAAAGGTCGATGATAGAGAATGCGATGAACAAAGCCTTCATTTAGTTTCTTGCAAGCTTCTTGTTCCACTCCCACCAACACTTCTATACCAGCTGCACGTAAGCGGGCAATCCCACCGCCAGCTACCAGTGGATTGGGATCAACCATACCCACCACCACCTTTGCCACCCCAGCTGCTATTAACGCGGACGTACAAGGGGGTGTACGTCCGTAGTGATTGCAAGGTTCGAGACTGACATAGATAGTTGCAGCGTGTGCGCGATCGCCTGCCGAGCGAAGTGCAAGAACTTCTGCATGCGGCTCACCGGCACGCGCATGAAACCCTTCTCCGACAATCTCGCCATCTTTAACAATCACTGCTCCAACTAGAGGATTTGGGGAGGTACGTCCTAAGGCGCGGCGGGCTAGTTCCAAACACCGCTGCATCATAGCCTGGTCAAAGTCTGTTCCTATGGTTTCTAGTGGGTGTGAATCTGCCTGAAATACTGACCCCTCTGAAGAAGTATCTGGTTGAGCAACCACTGGTAAATTATCCATAACTTTGGGCTATACTCTGAATATTTGCAAAGACGCCGCAAGCTGACAACAATTAAACAGTAATATCCACGTCAGATGAAGGCAGTCTCGACTTAACTTTAACTTGAATCTATCTTGCCAGAAGTTGCCCAAATTCCAGAAAAATTTATCAGACAGGAGTCAGGACTCAGGAGTCAGGAGCAGAGAATTCATTCTGACTCCAGGATACTGACTACTTCTTAAGACAGGAGTCAGGAGCATAAAATTCATTCTGACTCCTGACTCCTGGCTCCTGACTCCTTCTTAAGAATGCTCTGCCAGTCTGAGTTGCTGCCACCAACGATTCAGGGGATAATAAACTACAGGAGCCCAGAGGCTACTGAGAATAGCAGAGGCAAGAGTAACCTGCTGGTAATATGCCCAGATTTCTCCAACGTTGCGATTGTCCATTAGAACCAATTGCAACCCAAAGATAGTCTCTGCAAAAACTGCCATCCCAAACACAATTAAGGCAATAGAAATAAAGTCTTCTTGTATAAAACGCTGCTTTTGAATTAAACCAGTAATAAATCCTACCATCCCTAGACTTAGGGCATGAGTAGGGTCAGGTGAAGTCATGGCATCTTGAAGTAGCCCCAGAACTATACCTGCCAGTGCGCCACTAAAAGCTGTGCGCTTCACACTCCAAGCTACCACCCAAATTAATAGCCAATTTGGTCCAATGCCCAACAATTCCATACCAGGAAAGCGGGTTAGCAACATCAGCAGGCATAACAGCACAGACCCAACCGTCACTGCCCAATCAATCAGTTGACGTAGACTCTGATGCCAAAGCGAAACGGATCTGACTTGAATTTTGGCTTTTCCAGAGCGCGGTTTTGGCTTTTTGTGCCGGCTACCCCGAAAGTCAGGAATCATCATTTTTTAATCATACCTCCCACTCATTAGGGGTGTAGGGCATAGGGCATGGCCCATGCCCCTTCCTTCTATTGGTTTTCCGGCTTAGGGTATACCGATACCCAATCCAGCGAGTGTATCGGCGGGAAAAGTTCTATTTTTGCTACTGACGCTGGAAGTTTCTTCAAATCTAGGGACTTCACCCGTCCTACCGCTAAGCCGGACGGAAACTTTTGACTATAAGTAGATGTCGCAACCAAATCTCCAGGCTTCACATTTGGGACTTTTTCGTAAAACTCCAGTACTGCTTCAGCAGTAGAAGCTCCCCGCAAAACCCCCTTGGCACCAGTGCGAGTGATTGTGACACCTACTTGACTCTTAAAGTCACTAATTAACAGGACGCGGCTGGTATTGGGAGTTACACTTTCTACCAAACCAACCAATCCGCCATCAGCCTTGACTATATAACCTGACATAATCCCCGCCAAGCTCCCACGATTCAAGGTTACTTGTTGCCACCAGTTGTCAGCACTGCGTCCCACCACCCGCGCCGGAATTGGGCGCGATGAGAGAGGGTCTTTCTCGATATAACCCAATAACTGTTTTAGCTTTTTATTTTGGCTTTCTAGTTCCGCTATCTGCGTTTGTAGTTCCAATGCCCGTGCATCACGGAGACGTTCTTCTTGGGTTGCTCCTGTGTGGAACATTTGCCATGGACGGGTAATCCCTTGGTACAACTCAAGCACAACTGCACCTTGAGTCTGTCGAAGTATCCAAGCACTACCGACTGCCAAGCCTAGCAGCCCGATTTGTAACCCTTTGCGCTCCCACCAGCGATGTGCAGTAAACATATATACCCTTTTCTAGTAGTAAATTCACCCTTAGATATTGGATTGTATGGAATCCAATATCTGAAAGTCTATGATTGCTACATATTCCGAGAACGGCCGCTGAACACTCGTTCCAGCTGCTTGAAATTTTCCAACACTCGACCAGTTCCTAGGACAACACAGCTTAAAGGGTCGGCAGCAATATGTGTGACAATCCCTGTTTCATGACTAATCAAGGTGTCTATCCCTTTAAGCAAAGCTCCACCACCAGCCAGCATAATGCCTCGGTCAATAATGTCTGCCGCTAGTTCTGGAGGTGTGCGTTCTAGTGTCCGCTTCACTGCTTCTATAATGACTGACAGGGGTTCCGCCATACTTTCACGAATTTCTGGTCCTTTGATTGTCACAGTTCGCGGTAGACCAGAAAGCAGGTGCAAGCCTCTGACTTCCATCATGGCATCATCATTATCTATAGTGGGATAGGCAGAGCCAATGCGAATTTTAATGTCCTCGGCAGTACGTTCCCCAATCACCATGTTATGAACTTTTCTCATGTACTGCATGATCGCTTCGGTCAGTTCGTCCCCAGCTATGCGTACTGACTCGCTTATGACTGTACCCTGAAGGCTCAGTACTGCCACTTCTGTTGTACCGCCACCAATATCGATGATCATGTTGCCTGTAGGTTCGGCAACGGGTAGTCCCGCGCCAATTGCTGCGGCTACAGGCTCATCGATTAAGAAAACTTCTCTTGCCCCGGCTTGAGTAGCCGCGTCCATCACAGCTCGTCTTTCTACCCCTGTGACTCCACTGGGAATGCCAATGACAATTCGGGGTAATACTAGAGACTTGCCTTCATTGACTCGCTGGATAAAGTGTTTCAGCATCAGCTCGGCTGTATCGAAATCAGCGATGACTCCATCACGCAAAGGGCGCAGAGCAATCACATTTCCTGGTGTCCGACCGAGCATTTTTTTGGCTTCTTCTCCTACTGCCAGTGCTACTTTTTCGTTTTGATCTATTGCAACCACTGAAGGTTCTTGAAGAACAATACCTTTACCTGATACATATACGAGAGTGTTAGCGGTACCGAGGTCGATACCCATATCCCGCGATAAAGAAAACCTACTAAAAATACCCACGCTTCTCTAAGCCCCCTATTTGTGATACTTTTGACTACTACCGTAAGAGAGAATCGTGCAGGATTGTATTATGTTTTTTGACCTGAGTCTAGTAAAGCAGATCATATTCTTATAGATCTTTAGATCTTTTTTGAATCTTAACCTTAACCCTGTATTAGACTTATATTGTTTTATCGAACAGAATACATGCGCTACTTCGTCAGAATTTAGTTGGGTATTCTGTACGACTGGTAAGGCAGCGCGGTGAGTCAGTGCGGTCTTGGGGTCTCCCCAAGTAGAGCAACTGAC
>CAZZXJ010000284.1:5295-7949 GCA_964657905.1 uncultured Stigonema sp. | reverse complement strand
GAATTTGCCAACCGTCAATCTGTGTAGAGACGCGAAATTTCGCGTCTCTACAAGTGAGATTTGCCATTACTAGGACAATAGTCAGGGCAATTCTCCGCTTGTTTAGTCAGAACAATTGAAGGTTGTACTGCACACTTAAGATAACGATCATTTGAAAAAAATTGACAGTTTCTACAGCGAACTTTCTGTAAGGGATTTGTATTAACAATAATCTTATCTAGTGGAACCGTCCTCATCTTGGACAGCATGAGAAACAAACCTGCCCAACCGATGACAAAGCTAATGGAAATCAAAGACATCACTAAATCAGATGTTAGTACCCCATCTGGTTTTACTTCGTTCAGTTTGACTTCTGTTTGGGTTTCCTGATGAGAATTCGTTGTTGCTACTAAATGCGTGTAATCAAAATACATATTATTCACCTTATTTATCCTTGGTGATATCTTTTTTGCACCTTTCTTTGTCAGGATTAAAATTATTCCTAAAAATATCCTGCACACACTTCTAAATTGCCAATTAGACAGCACACCTATACAAAAACTTAGTGGCTGATTCAATTTTTATTTGACTACTTATAAGCCTATATTTATAGGTTTAGCCAAATAGGAAATATGGCATTTATGTCAAGAGGATTGCCGATAATTCATTGCTATATACCCAAAATCATAAATTCCCTGATCAGCTACTTAAGTACATATATTTTGTGTTATAGTCTATAAGATTATCAATTGTCAAATGATCACAAAAAATACTAAAATGCACACATAAATCCGGCTTGCTTCGCTGAAGCCGGAGTCTCTAGTGTAAATTTTCCGATGAAAAAATTTTCCTCTGTAGGGTTGTTGCTACTGTTGTTGCCATTGACGGCTTGTTCAACTAACATATCCGGGACTTCCGGGACGACTGGCTCAAAAGATGTAAAACCCTTAGTAACTGGAGCAATTCCCGACCAAGATCCAGAGAAGTTGCAGCGCCAGTACACCAAACTAGCTGCATATTTGCACAAAGAACTGGGCGTCCCCGTGCAATACAAACCAGTTACCGATTATACAGCAGCTGTGACGGCATTTAAAGTTGGAGATTTAGACTTAGTATGGTTTGGGGGATTGACTGGCGTTCAGGCAAGGTTACAAGTACCGGGTGCGGAAGCGATCGCCCAACGTGATGGAGATGAAAAATTTCACAGCCTATTCATCGCCAACAAGAACAGTGGTTTAAAACCATTCAAAGACATCGCCGACCTCAAACAACTTAAAGGGCGTACCCTTACCTTTGGCAGCGAGTCTTCCACGTCCGGGCGTTTGATGCCACAATACTTTTTACAACAAGCTGGCTTACAATTAACAGATTTTAAAGGTCAAGTCGGCTTTTCCGGGGACCATGACAAAACTATCAAACTGATAGAAGCAGGAACCTATGAAGTGGGTGCTGTCAACGAAAAAGTTTGGTTGCAGCGTGTCGCTAATAAAGAAGTAGACTTGAGTAAAGTAGAAGTTATCTGGCGCACCCCTGCCTACTACGACTACCATTGGGTAATTAACCCTCAAGTCAAACAGCGCTACGGCGAAGATTTTGTCAAAAAAGTGCAGAATGCCTTTTTGAAATTAGACCCTAGAGTACCAGAACAAAAAGAAATTCTCGATCTCTTACAAGCAGGAAAATTCATTCCTACCAAGAATGAAAACTACGCCCAAATTGAAAAAGTTGGTCGGGAAATTGGAAAAATAAAATAACCTTCACCTTTCAGCTAAGAGTAGATAAATTGGGAATTAATAGCAATTCTTTCATTCAAAATCTCACATCTAAAATTGACTGATTGCTTAGCGATGAAAGATCTTTATGAACCCACATCAACCAATTTTTGAACTCAAAAAAGTCACCAAACAATTTGGTAAATTCCAGTCTCTTACCGACATCAACTTGCAAATCTACCCAGGTGAACGTGTAGCCCTCGTTGGTTCAAGCGGTGCAGGGAAAAGTACCCTGATTAGCTTACTTAATGGTACACTACAACCAACACAAGGGGAAGTGTGGGTACTCAATCACAACTTGGCGCGTCTGCGTCCCCAACAAGTGCGGCAAGTGCAGCGACAAGTTGGGACAATTTACCAGCAATTTCATTTAGTAGACAACCTGCGAGTCATTCATAATGTTAACGCTGGGCATTTAGGACGTTGGTCATTTCTCAAAGCAGCTGTTTCACTACTTTATCCCTTGGATGTGGAAACAGCAGCCAAAGCATTGGTGCAGGTGGGAATTCCGGAAAAGCTGTATGAACGTACTGATCGCCTATCTGGTGGACAGCAACAACGGGTGGAGATCGCCCGTGTTTTAGTGCAAGACCCCGCCGCCATTCTTGCCGATGAACCCATCTCTAGCCTCGACCCCGAACGCAGTCGCGAAATTATGAATTTGTTATGTCAGTTGAGTGAGGAAACCGGAAAAACACTGATTACCAGCCTTCATGCTTTTGAATATACCCGTAGTCACTTCCAGCGGATTATTGGTTTGCAACAAGGACGCATTTTATTTGATGCACCTGCTAGGGAAATGTCATCGGGCATGGTTGAGGAGTTATATAGAATAGAACCGCCAAGACTCCAAGAACGCCAAGAAAGGAGATGAGGCGGACAAATGACAAACGACAAATGACA
>CAZZXJ010000284.1:0-5285 GCA_964657905.1 uncultured Stigonema sp. | reverse complement strand
TGACAAAATTTCCTAAACGACCTTCACTGTTCAACTGGCAGACTCTGTGGGGGTTGCTGTTTTTTCTGTCCGTTGTTTGGTCATTGCAGGTAGCTGGTGTATTTCAGGGGGATGTAGTTAACGCAGGCGGTTGGAATCTGGTTTTCCGCTTTCTGATTGCTGCACTTTCACCAAATTTCAGCCCAGAATTTTTGGTGCTCACTCTCGATGCGACATTGAAAACTCTCGCCTACGCTGTGTGTGGTACTTTCTTTTGTGTGGTGATCGGGTTTGTGGGTGGGGTTGTGTCTTCTCAAGTGTGGTGGCAATCTGTGGGTAGGGGCGCGGCAGTGCCGTACTGGTTGATGGTACGAGCAATTTTAGCAATTCCTAGAGCGATTCATGAACTCATCTGGGGACTGTTTTTTGTGAATATTTTTGGACTTGATCCACTGGTTGCGGTGCTGGCGATTACTATTCCTTTTGGTGCAATTACTGCCAAGGTGTTTTCTGAAATTTTAGATGAAACTCCCCGTCAATCTTTACTTGCACTACTGAATAGTGGTGTCTCTCCCCTGAATGCTTTTGTCTATAGCCTCATTCCTCAAGCTTTCCCAAATCTGCTTTCCTACAGCTTTTATCGCTTTGAGTGTTCAATTCGTTCTGCCACTGTCTTAGGCATTATAGGTGCTGGAGGACTGGGTTATCAAATTCTCCTCAGTCTCCAATCACTGCGTTACGAGCAAATGTGGACTTTGATGTTTGCCTTGCTGTTGTTAAGTGGTGGTAGTGATTTCTTGAGTGGGTTGTTACGCCAGCGATTGGGTGTCCCCAGTCGTTTAGATTTGAATGTTCTCAATCTTAAGCCGCTCAAAAATCTACCTCAACGCGATCCAGTGGGAATTTTGTTACTAGGCGCTGTTGTTCTATTAATATTTTCCTTCTGGTATGTCAAAGCCGATTTTACAAAACTCTGGTCACCACGAACTGCTCAACTTTTGGTAGGAGTGATTCAAGATGCTTTCCCGCCACAATGGATTGATCTGAATCAGTTGTTTACCCTCTCTACTCAAACTCTTGCCATGTCCATATTGGCAACGACCGGAGCAGGTTTGGGTGGTATTTTGCTTTCTTTCCCAGCAGCAAGGAGAATAGGCAATGGGGCAATTCCTCACTCCCCAATCCCGAACGGGCGGGGGAACCCCGCCCCTACCCGTTTCCTTCTGCTTTTCGCCCGTGCTATCCCAGAACCAATTTGGGCGTTAATCTTTCTGTTTGTGTTGTTTCCAGGAATTTTGCCAGGAGCGATCGCCCTAGGTTTACACAACTTAGGCATTCTGGGGCGATTGATGGCAGAGGTGATAGAAAATTTAGATGAGCGACCTTTGCGTTCCTTGAAAGCTTTAGGTGCAAGTCATTCTCAAGTCTTCCTCTACGGCGTTTTGCCTCTCACTCTCAAGCGCTTCCTCGCTTACGTTGTCTACCGCTGGGAAGTCTGCATTCGTGCTACAGTGATTGTGGGATTTGTCGGTGCTAGTGGTTTAGGGCGTCTCCTCACTGAGCAATTAAGTAGTTTTGATTACAAAGGTCTACTGACCACTTTGATAGTTTTTATTGGTCTTACCTTTGTGGTAGACATGATCAGCGCCGGAGTGCGACAGGCTTTAAGATGAATTTTGTGACAATCAAATTAGAAATGAAAAGGGTGTAGGGGGTAGGGTGTGGGGTGTGGGAAACCCCATACATAAATGTCGGGGCTTGTACCATGCATGGGTGTGGTTTTTTTCTTTCCCCATACCCCATACCCCACACCCCACACCCCGTTTTCGGTCAGGAGCCAGAATGGGAAGAAGTGTGAGTGGCTTGTGACTATGTGTTTCACTGTCTTTAAACATGGAAAAAGCAGATTTATCCATGGTGTTCTCCTGACTCCCGACTCCTCTTCATGGAACTATACTGGACGAAGACAAGCCACCTGACATGGGTGGTGTTGGCGGTACTCGATGCAAACAAGGAACATACAAGGTGGCTCACACTTTTCTACTTGAACCAGGGCGATGGACTTTACAAGGAAGCTGGCTGGAACGTGATTGTATGCCAATCGGTGTCAAGGGTATGACCTTGGTTGCTTGGAATCGAGATAACTGGTTCAGTATGGCGACAAAACTCATATTTTCAGACAGCGATCGCTCAGAAATTGCTTTGCAATACAAGGGGCGTCTGGATCGTGGAGAGCGCCAGTATTCTTTCTTACTCCAGCATAATCTCTTCGGGCAGGTGGAAGGTGAGGGTTGGGTTGGACCAGAAACTATTGTGCAGCGTTACTGGGTACTGGGCGATCGCCAACGTCGTAGTGGTTTTGAAACCCTACACAGAGTTTCCCATGATATATACTATTTAGCCAGCGGCATCATGGCTGGTCATTTTTTAATTAGCACCATGGAAGCAAGCTTAGAACGTCAAACAACATAGGGCATGGGGCATGGGGCATAGATAATTACTTCCATTCTCCATGCTCCATGCCCAATTCCTAATGAGTAATGACTAATGACTAAAAATTGGGCAAACTAAATCAGAACTTAAGTGCGGGATGGTACAAAACATCACAATAAATTTACCATTCCCCATTCCCCATGCCCCATGCCCCATTACCCATTCCCCATTTTGTATGTCAGACCCCAACATTAGTCGCTTACTCAGCAAACGTTACCAACTTCAGGAGTTAATTGGTACTGGAGCAATGGGACGGGTTTATCGTGCTCAGGATGTTTTGTTGGGAGGCGTCCCCGTGGCTGTGAAGTTTCTCACCCTCTCAATCCAAAATCAAAAGATGCGATTGCAGGAACGCTTTGAGCGAGAAGCGAAAACTTGTGCTTTACTGGGACAAAGAAGCATCCACATTGTGCGAGTTATGGACTATGGCGTAGACGAGAATAATACCCCGTTCTTCGTTATGGAATACTTGCCAGGATTAAACCTCAGCCATATCATCCGCAAGCAACATCTGTCTTTACCAAGATTCCTGAGTGTGGTGCGTCAAATTGGCTTAGGGTTACAGTGTGCTCATAATGGCATCCCGGTTGATGACAAAATATACCCCATAATCCACCGGGATATTAAGCCAGGCAATATCCTAGTGATTACTGACCCAAGTTTCGGGGAGTTAGTCAAAGTTCTAGACTTTGGTATCGCTAAGTTGCAGCAGTCCGATAACAATCATACTAACTTTTATTTGGGTACCCTGGCTTATTCTTCTCCCGAACAGATGGAGGGTAAGGAACTAGATAACCGCTCCGATATTTATAGTTTGGGCGTGATGATGTTTGAGATGTTAACAGGTAATATGCCCCTAACAGCACCAACTCGCTCTTTTGGAGCCTGGTATAAAGCACATCACTATCAACAACCACGTTCTTTCGCTGACATTGACCTGAAATTACAACTACCAAAGGAGTTGGAGAATTTAGTCATGAGTTGTCTGGCAAAGACACCGAGTAGCCGCCCCGAAAGCATCAGTGAAATCCTCAAGGTTCTAGCATCCTTAGAACAGCAATACAGCATACGTGATATTTTGGACGACATTAGTATGCCTAGTTATACAGTTAAAACTGAGGAAGAGCAAAACATTCAGGTCGATTCCGTGTCAAACGATGAAATTGCACGAGTTTCTTCATGGCCGCAAAATAAGCCCATTGCTGATATAGTTTTTCCCAGTCTCATCCCTACCAATGGAGAGCTAACAGCCGCCCTGTGGGTGATGCTGCCGCAACAGGAGATTCACAAGCGCTTAATCTGTAGCCGCTACAATCAATTTCTTTTCATTACTGCCCCTCATCCCATGCTACTGTGGATTACCCTTATCTACAACCGCAAATACGGCGCTAAATGGTTGCCCTACTACCTTGATCTCAAAACCAGTGGTGGACAAGAAATTGCTCGTATATTGGCACAAAGAGGTTACTACCGTTTACTGTTTTTTGCGCGGGAAACACCAAACGAATGCGCTCATGTCCAACTTTTAACTATTGCTTCTGCCCAACATCAAAGATTGCAACAGTGGATAACATTAAGCAACACTCTGCTGTCAACTGCTAACTCCCAACTTAGTAAAAGTTTACTCAAAACCGAGTACGAAAAGGTTAAGCTCCAAATTCTAACAAGGCTACAAGCGATGGATACAGATTCCCCTTTCGACCTTTGCGGTTAGCCTGGGGGGGCACAGAGATTATTTGTAGGGTCAGCTTCACTCTCAATAAATATTAAATATTGTAAAGATTGTATTATCTAGTGTTCAAATGCCAGTTATAAGAAATATAAATAGTAGTAATACAAGCTGCATTGTTTGCTTGTGCTTGAGGTAGAACAGATCTTTACTCAGGACAGGGGCAAGCATATTGATAAATATAGGCAGTCGCATTAGCAAGGCTAGCCTCTGGTACACTGGTTTTGCTGACGTAAATAGTAAATTTAACCTAAAAGCAAATGCAAAATGAGACTACACAAAATAAGTAGCCAATTATTTAGCTAAGTCTGGGTTTACGTCTGTCATTGATTTTTAGTTGACTCTATGAAGTTGACGCCCCGACATCCCCAGCTCTTTTCCTCCTTGGAACCTAGCAAGAGAAGGAGGTCGCCTACTGCGACACGATAACTCTATGCCCAAGAGGAACCTGAATCTAAGCCCCACTGGTGCTTGAGAAGCTCCTTATAAGTTGCCTCGCGCACTACCATTTGCTCATAGAGCTTGACCAAAAAGTCTTTAGCTTGTTCCGGGCTCATGTGCTGCACCTGAGTTGCAAATGAGTGGATGCTGAATTGCTGTTCCAAAGTCAGTTCGTTTGGTTGGTTCATAATTAACTCCGAAAAAAACGAATAAAGGTCTTTTTGCTTACAGAAGTCCGATCAGAATATTTACTGGACTTCAATTTCTCCTACATTTGTACTTCCATATTACGAAAGATAACAACTGTTTGACAAGTTGCCCATATCTTTATGGATATCTTTCCGATCAGATGAAAGCTTGCAACTAAGCCTAGTGATATATACCCCAAGTTCAACGAGGTTGCTTTCGGGAAACTTCGGGGTTGTGAAAATCAGTTTAGGTGCAACAGGTCAATTTACAAGAATAGGCAATTTAGCTTCCTTAGGTCATAACTTCGGAAGCTAAAAGTATTTGTATCAATTTGGAGCTAAGAAAAAAGCTCAGGCTGAACAAATTACTGAGTATATTTACCAAGAATGGGGCATGGGGCATGGGGCATGGAATAATCCTTTCAATTCCTAGTACCAGTAAACCAAGGAGCAAT
>CAZZXJ010000283.1:0-7970 GCA_964657905.1 uncultured Stigonema sp. | reverse complement strand
TTTTAATTTTTAATTTTTAATTCCGCCTTGCGGTACTAGGGCTGTGCGATTGCTACCTCATATTCCTTGCCCTTCTTCTCCAATTTGAGTGTGGGGCATGACTCTAAGAATTTGGTAAAATTAGAACCTAGCTTTAACTTCTTGATAATTGAATTAGGAGATTGTCCGCTGATTTTTTGTAATTCTTTACATAAACTTGACATATATAATTTAGTTTTTGGAGACGATTTTTGCATCTTCTTAATAATTTCTATAAGTACTTTCTCTAATTCTTCCCTTGAATTAATCTGCTCCGTAGCAGCATCAGATATTGTAACATCCTCTTTTTCATAAGATTGTGTAGATTTATCTTCTATAGGTATGTGTTCGTCTAAGTGTGGCTTGTTTTTGTTGAGGGTGAGGTTGCATCGCTCTTGGAAAAGATTGGCAACCGTAACCAAATTGCTCAATCGAGCATTGATTGATTCCTGTTCTGTCTTAATTAAACATTCGATTTTTTGAACAACTTCTTCAAAAGAGGGAATTTCTGTTTCCATTGCTAGGGAATAATGATTGAATTCGCCAGTAGTACGATTTTCTATATGCAAAGTTTGAGCTTGTCTACGTACCCAATATACTGTCAATCCCTGATTTTGGAGTTCGTTACATAGGTGGATTAAAATCCGATCACCAGAGCAAACAAAAACTTCTTTAGCTGTTGGATAAGAGCGGAAAATGCCAGCACCAAGTGCTATCATTTTTGCATCAGCGCTGTCCTTTCCTTCAGGAACGTGAATGAGTTGATAGCCCCGCTCATAAAGTTCGGCATCCTGCTTCCCCATGCTTGTGTTTCTCCAGTTGGCAAATGCAATTCTTACTTGGAGAGGATACTTACAGATACTGGCTAAAAATGTTTCTGTATTGAGAGCAATTTTTAGGTTTTCCGCATCCAAAAGCAAAATGGAAATTCCCAGTTCTGATTTAGCTTGAGGTTCTAGAAATTGCCTAAATTTTTGAACAGATTGTTTGAAAGCAAAAGATTCGAGCCACTCATTTGATAATAAAGTTTGCAGCACTTCTTCAGCTAATGTGAAACTAACCGAGTCGGGGATGTCAGTTGCTTTAGCCTCTAGTAATTTTCCTGAATGTTGTTCCGTTGCTTGAGCAACAGAGGTTTTAGTATGTCCGTTGCTGGAATTGATGAACGTACTTTCCTCCGTGTGGGAGGATCCAGGCTCAAGGAATTGTTTACGGCAGTTTTTGCAAAAATAATTCTGCTTACCATTCCGACGTCCGTTTTTACGATATGAAGTAGATTCGCATCTGGGACATTTCATCTTATGGAGTGAGTTGAATTTATTTTCTACAGATAAAATTCCAGACTGATTTAGGTCAGGCTGTTGAAGCAATTTGTAGGGGAACGATTTGATCAGCAGTAATGGTGCGATCGCCTACTTGTAGAACTGAGGTCATAAGCTGCTAAACATTTAATTTATCTATTTAAGGAGGTGGGTAGTGATAAGAATAATACAGGCTTTATCCTATCACTCCATCACCCCATCAGATAATGTCAGGTTATACTCACTCAGGCCGCACCTACAACACGGGGATCAACGTTCTAGGTTATCCTGCGATCATCGTACAAAGTCGCTGGTTGCCCATTCAGAGTATTCAATACCAATTCGTAAAAAATAATTTTTATAACTCAGACAGGACTGCTATAGCAATCCTATTTGAGATCCGAACAAGGGGGACAAGGGGGACAAGGAAGACAAGGAGGACAAGGGAGAGGTGTTTGTAACTCATCTAGGATTGCTATATATAGTCAAAATATGAAATCCCCTTGACGTCAACGTCTAGAAAGTTAACCGAAACGGCCGGAAACGTAGTCGCGGGTACGGGCATCAAGAGCGTTGCTAAAAATTTGAGTTGTTGCCCCAAATTCGACCATTTGACCAATTCGACTTTCGTCGGTGCTGAAAAAAGCTGTAAAATCAGAAACACGAGCTGCTTGTTGCATATTATGGGTAACAATCGCAATTGTCACTTCATCGCGCAAACTATAAATCAGTTCCTCAATTTTCATGGTAGCGATTGGGTCAAGAGCCGAACAAGGCTCATCCATTAATATAACTTTTGGTTTAACTGCTAAAGCACGGGCAATACAGAGTCGCTGTTGTTGACCACCAGAAAGGCCCAATGCTGATTTCTGCAGTTTATCTTTCACCTCATCCCAAATAGCAGCGCCTTTCAGGGCATTTTCAACTATTTCATCTAACTGAGCTTTCGGATGCCATCCTGCTATTCTCACACCATAGGCAATATTATCGTAAATACTCATGGGAAAAAGATTCGGCTTTTGGAACACCATACCAATTTGGCGGCGTAGCCGATTTAAATTGACGCGAGGGCTATAAATATTCTGATTAAAAAATTCTACGTTGCCTTCTACCTTCACATCTGCTTCTAGTTCGCTAATACGGTTGAGGGATTTAATGAAAGTAGATTTACCACAACCACTTGGACCGATAATTGCGGTTACATGATTCTGATAAATATCCATTGACACCCCTTCCAGTGCTTTAGAAGTCCCGTAGTAAAAGCTGAGATTTTTGACTTTGATGGCTGGGCTTAACTTACTCATACTTTGCTGAGGTACTTACAATAAAAATTCGTTCTTTGTGCTAAGGGGGTTTTCATTAAGTCTTTCTCTTGCTTGTGACTATGCGAGACACAAGACTAATCAACAAGACCATCCCAACTAAAACGAGAGCAGCAGTCCAGACTAATGCTGTTTTTTCTGGCGAGGGATCGTTGTATAAGTTAAAAATTAATACTGATAGGGAAGCTGTTGGACTGACTAAATCTTTTGTCCAATCGAAACTGAACAAAGCCGTAAAAATTAGCGGTGCTGTTTCACCAGCAGCTCGCGCTACAGCAAGCAAAACTCCTGTGGTAATTGCGGGAAGTGCAGCAGTAAAAACGACACGAAAACTGGTTTGGAAGCGAGTACCTCCTAAGGCAGCAGATCCGAGACGTAAGGATTTGGGAACAAGTTTTAAGGCTTCTTCGGTTGTCAATACGACAATAGGTAGCATGAGAACGGCTAAAGAAAAACCACCAGCGATCGCACTAAAATGTTTAGTACGTAACACGATAACGCCATATGCAAAAATACCTACAACAATTGAAGGAACACCTGTGAGTATAGAGGCGATAAACCGAACAGCGCGACCAATGTTGGTTCCCGAACCAATTTCTGACAAATATATACCTGTCATGATCCCACAGGGAACACTAATCAGTGCAGCAATTCCAACCATTGTCAGAGTGCCAACAATCGCATTCGCAAATCCATTGTCAAGCACTGTTGCCGTAAAAATGGAGGGTTTGAGGCTACCTATTCCCTGCGTTACAATTTTCCACAATACTGACAGCAAAGGAACTAGGGCTAAAAGAGTGAAAGCGAATGCGATCGCATTCATTCCATAGTTAAATAAAAGCCTTCCAAGCGGTAGAGGACTATATAATTCTGCTACCAACTCATCTATTTCAGACACTTGATTAGTACTCATCTCCCTTTCGCCTTTTCATCTTCAAATAAAATCTACTGCCCTTCGCTCTTAGGCAAGCTTTACAGTTAGTTTGTTATTTATTCTTCCTGCTAACCAACTGTACAATCGTCACTGCGCCAATATTGACCAATAGAGTCACAGCAAACAAAATCAAACCTAAATACGTTAAAGCGCCTATGTGCAAAGGATCTTGAGCTTCAGCAAATTCATTGGCTAACACAGAAGGGATAGTATATGCTGGTTCGAGCAATGAAGGACTAATTTGTGCAGAGTTACCAATCACCATAGTTACAGCCATTGTTTCGCCCAAAGCGCGTCCTAGAGCGAGCATTGCTGCACCCAATATTCCAGAAAATCCAGCAGGTAGAATCACCCGAAAAATAGTTTCCCACCGGGTAGAACCCAAAGCCATAGCCCCACTACGCAGTTCTTTTGGAACTACTAACAAGACATCACGACTAATTGCTGCCATTGTAGGCAAAATCATAATCGCAAGAATCATGCCAGCAGTCAACATATTGAAACCACCAGGATCTGGTGTATTAAATAGGGGTATCCAATGGAAAATGTCAAATAGCAATTTTTGCAACGGGATCAGGAACGGAATAAAGACATAAATGCCCCATAAACCAATGACAACGCTGGGAATGGCGGCGATTAACTCTACAATAAAAGCTATGGTTGTGCGCACAGACGGTAGAAGAAAATTTTCACTTGTCACCAAAGCAACAGCTATTCCTATTGGTACAGCTAGAAAAACAGCGATCGCACTACTTACCAATGTGCCGTAAAGATAAGGCAAAGCACCAAAAACTAAATTACCTGTATCCCATTGCTGACCCCACAAGAACCCCAGTCCAAACTTATTAATGGCTGGTTGAGCTTGGCGGAAAATTATCCAACTCATCCAAAACAGCACACCGACCGTCAAGGCTGCAAAAACGTAAGCTAGCCATGTAAATCCTTGGTCTAGCATCAAATTTGTGCCACGGGTAGCTGTAATATCGAGATTTTCATCAACTAAATTCGGTTGCTTTCCATCAGTTGGTTCAGAGAAATTTGCCATCACTCATCAAGAAATTAGGCTATTTACACGACAGTAGGGTGGGCTACCTGCCCACCCCACTCGAAGCAAAAAAGGTAGGATTATAAATTATTTGACAGAACTGTTGACTGTTTGCAGCACTTGGGTTGTTACAGAACTTGGAACTCGAGTGTAATTGAGGCTATCGTTAATTTGTTGACCATCAGTTAACACCCAATTGACCCATTTTTTCACAGCAGTTCCTTTGGCGGCGTTAGGATAATTCTTGTAAATCAACAACCAGGTCAGACCAACGATCGGATAACCTTGGTCTGGATCGCCGACAAAAACGCGGAAATTTTCAGGGAAACTCACTGTTGACAAGGCTTGGTTGGCACCTTCTAAAGAAGGTGCAACAAATTGTCCTTGCTTGTTCTGCACCTGTGCTGATGCCAGTTTGTTTGTCTGGGCATATTGATATTCAACATAACCAATAGCGCCTTTAGTGCGAGATACTAAGTTAGCTACACCTGGGTTTCCCTTACCCTTAAGGGCATTTGGGATAGTCCAGCTTGGTGACTTGCTGGTACCAATTCTGCCTTTAAAATATGGGCTAATAGCACTCAAGTGGTTGGTGAAAATAAAAGTTGTACCGCTACCATCGGCACGAACAACAGCTTTAATCGGCAGACTGGGTAGATTTACACCAGGATTATCAGCTTTAATTTGAGCGTCGTCCCATTTGGTAATTTGACCAGAGAAAATTCCTGGTAGAGTCTTGCGGGATAATTTGAGTTCATTTACACCCGGAAGATTATAAACAACAGAAATGGCACCACCAGCAGTTGGTACTAGAACGACTCCATTCTTGACTTTAGCGATTTCTGCATCTGTCATTGCAGCATCACTCGCGCCAAAGTCAACTGTTCCGGCAGTAAATTGACTTATACCGCCACCACTACCAATGGCTTGATAGTTAATTGAAATGTCTGGATTCTTCTGCTTGATTTGACGAGCATATTGTTCATAAAGTGGAGCAGGGAAAGTTGCTCCCGCACCATTCAGCGTTTCTGCTTGCGCAACCGCCGTAAAAATCTGACCTAGTGTAACAGCAGCCGCAATCACTGAAGTAGTTGCTAAGCGGTTTAAAACAGTAGTATAAAAAACCATATCTCCTCATTCACGCAGAAACAACATGCTGTTGATTGACAACACAGGATTAAACTACAATAAAAATGGTTAATATTTATTTAAGAAAAAACCAAGATTAATTTAAATGTTCATTAAAACTAATCTTATGAAGTATATTTTTGTAAAGATTAAAATGTATTATAGAAAATATTGATAGCAATCCTAAATCATTCTTGAACAATAGATGATTTTGTATGGTGGGCATTGCCCAATAAATCTGGTAATGGTGGGCAATGCCCACCCTACTAATAATTTCAAAAATCAGATTTGTTTTTATTTCAAGTACTTTTTTAGTGAACAGAAACACGTCAAGTAGTGATCGGGAATTACTATTATTAAAATTCCGGTATTAATTACAATTATATTTATTTCCGCAGACGTACTGCGCTGGTCGCTACTTAGCCTACAGCAGTTTTCAATTGAATTGACCACATTCTAAGGGCGGGGTAACCCCGCCCCTACTTAAATGAAATTTGCTGTAAGTAATGCCAGCATTAACCGCAGACATACCAGTAAGGGCGGGGTAACCCCGCCCCTACTCACATTGCCAATTCTCAGGTTGGTAGGAGAATAACTCCTGACTCCTCACTGATAATAGAAAAGAGCGCTTTACACTTAAATATTTATCTTTACTAGAACAATGGCGAGAGATTTGCGGGGATTCATCAAAATTCTGGAACAAAGGGGACAATTACAGCGGATTTCAGCTTTAGTGGACCCAGATTTAGAAATTGCTGAGATTGCCAACCGGATGTTGCAACTCGGTGGTCCAGGTCTACTATTTGAAAATGTCAAAGGTGCATCCTTCCCCGTGACACTAAACTTGTTGGGAACTGTGGAAAGGATATGCTGGGCGATGAATATGCAGCATCCAGAAGAATTGGAAGTACTGGGGAAAAAGTTGGCGATGCTGCAACAACCAAAACCGCCTAAGAAGATTGGACAAGCTGTTGAGTTTGGTAAGGTGCTGTTTGATGTGCTGAAGGCGAAGCCAGGACGTGACTTTTTCCCTGCTTGTCAGCAAGTTGTCATTCAAGGCGACGATTTGGATTTGAACAAGTTACCGTTGATCCGCCCATATTCCGGTGATGCTGGCAAGATTATTACGCTGGGGCTAGTCATTACTAGAGATTGCGAAACGGGTACACCGAATGTAGGTGTGTATCGCTTACAACTACAATCAAAGAATACCATGACCGTTCACTGGTTATCAGTGCGGGGTGGGGCAAGGCATTTACGCAAGGCAGCAGAACGTGGTCAGAAATTAGAAGTGGCGATCGCACTCGGTGTAGACCCTCTAATTATTATGGCAGCTGCTACACCGATACCTGTAGACTTATCAGAATGGCTGTTTGCTGGGCTTTACGGTGGTTCTGGCGTGCAGTTGGCAAAGTGTAAAACTCTAGATTTGGAAGTCCCAGCAGATTCAGAGTTTGTGCTGGAAGGGACAATTACCCCAGGGGAGGTATTGCCAGATGGTCCCTTTGGGGATCACATGGGATATTACGGCGGGATGGAGGATTCGCCCTTGATTCGCTTCCATTGTATGACGCATCGCAAAGATCCGATTTATTTGACGACATTTAGCGGGCGTCCACCGAAAGAAGAAGCAATGATGGCGATCGCGTTGAACCGCATCTACACTCCCATTCTGCGGCAACAAGTTTCAGAAATTGTGGATTTCTTTTTGCCCATGGAAGCTTTGAGTTACAAAGCGGCGATTATATCTATTGATAAGGCATATCCGGGACAAGCGCGTCGGGCAGCTTTGGCGTTTTGGAGTGCTTTGCCCCAGTTCACTTACACTAAATTTGTGATTGTGGTGGATAAAGACATAAATATTCGCGATCCGCGTCAAGTGGTGTGGGCCATTAGTTCCAAAGTTGACCCGACGCGAGATGTGTTTATTTTGCCGAATACGCCATTTGATAGTTTGGATTTTGCCAGTGAGAAGATTGGTTTGGGGGGACGGATGGGAATTGATGCGACGACGAAGATTCCCCCGGAAACGGAACATGAGTGGGGTGCAACCTTGGAGTCAGATCCAGAGGTGGCGGCGATGGTGGATCGGCGTTGGACGGAGTATGGTTTGGCTGATTTGCAGTTGGGGGAGGTGAACCCTAATTTGTTTGGGTACGATATGAGATAAGGAACTGCCAAGAAGTCAAGATGAGGACAAATAAATTAAAAATTAAAAATTA
>CAZZXJ010000282.1:0-7972 GCA_964657905.1 uncultured Stigonema sp. | reverse complement strand
CACTTGGATAAAATTAATAAATTTGAGCAGCTAGAAAATCAAATAAACTTAGCTCTAAAAAGTAGAGTTCCTCACGGAATTAAAAAAGCCTCTCATAAACTTGCCATTGACTTAAATTTGATTCCATACTATGGAAAACCTGATAGTGATGAAGAACTGTATATTTATAGAAGTCAGGCGCTCATCAGGTACTTGTTCTTTTTATGCTTATGCAACTTTATACATATTAACAAAGGGTAAAAGAATTACTCTGGCAATAAGAGGAGTACGTTGGTTAGATACAAATGTTGCTATCATAACCTACTTATTAGCTGAACTTGATGCTCTTCAAGTAAATATAAAAACACTTTATCTAGACAGAGGTTTTTTTAGCATTTCTGTTATCAGGTGGTTGCAGGCTTTAGATATTCCATTTGTAATGCCAGCTATTAGAAGAGGAAAACAAGGAGGGATAAATCAATTTCTTAAAGGTAGGAGTAGTTATAAAACTACTTATACAATGAGTCAGGGAAAAGACAATCATGCTAGCTTTGATTTATGGATTATATGCAAATATAAAAAAGGTAAGAGAAAGCAACATGGAATCGAATACTTTGCTTATGTTGTTTATAAGCCAAAAATAAATTTATCTTACATCCATCAAGATTATAGAAGAAGGTTTGGCATTGAGAGCAGTTATAGATTAAAAAATCTATGTCGAATCAGAACGAATAATAAAAAGCCCGTATGGCGATTATTATTTGTTGGTATTTCTTTTATTTTAGTCAATATTTGGGTTGATCTTCTTTGGTTTAAGATTAGTTTAAAACGCTCATGGTAGGCGATTAATTTATCGTAAATTCTTTAGTCTTAAGCAAATGTTAGCTTTTTTACGTCAACTTGTTGAACACAAATATGGAACTGTTAAAGATATTTATATTCCAACGGGTTAGCAGTCGTTGAAAGTTACTTAACTATAAGTAAAAGTAATTTATCCCAACCTACGGGTTAAGATAGTGAGCGCAAAAAATGTATCTCAAGTTACAAACTCTTGGCGTAGGCGCAGCCCGCCGCAGGCATCGCTCTCTTGGAAAAAAACTTTGCGATTTACTGAATGTTCATAATAACTCCTTGCTTCGTCGCTCAAGAGGATTAGAAGATATATTTCTATTATTTCCTCTATGAGCCATTCCCCGTAGGTTGGATGGAACGGAGTGTAACCACATTTGCATCAATTCAATCTGACGAGCAATAGTTTGAGCAGTTCCTGGAGAATCACCCGTAATCATGACCACTCGAATACCAGGGGCATAACATTCTTGAATCGCAGCCGCAACGGTTGGACGCACAGGATCAGATAGTCCAAGCAATTTCATACTGCTTGCCATCAGATCTCTCTAAGCGTTATCGTCAGATTCAGAAGGACATTCAACCCATCATCGACCAGCTTCAGGCTGGAAGTTTTGTCGCCGATCGCATTGCTGGGACAAACTACATCGTTTTCAAGGTGCGGGCAAAAAATAGCGATATTCCCAGTGGAAAAAGTGGCGCGATCTCTGCCATACTGGTTCAGTCTGCTTCTTTCTGGTTGGGATAATCTGCTGGATATTCAGGAGAATCATCGGGTGGTTGAGATCTTGCTATACGTTCCTGCTCCTGCGATACCCATTCCCATGCAATCAAACAACCAATGGTTAAACCTGCCAGCATCAGTGCCAATGTCCATGAGAACCGACTGGGAAATTGGAAATCGATCCAGATGCCAAGTGCCATTCCCAATAAAGTTGGTGCTACGACTGACCAGCCGACCAAGCCTGCAAAACCTAAACCAAACCAAACGCCACCATAAGGTTTCGCTTGGCGAGCATAAAGTTTGCGACGTTCTTTATTAGCGATCGCCTTGGCGAATAGATGCGTTTGTGATAGAGAAGCGCAGCTGCGAAACGCAGATCGCGACTTACGGGAGGGAGGGGGTGGAGTTTTCATAGATATTCACCTAACTCGATAAAGTGCCGAATTGTATTTAGCTCTAGCTTTGCTAAAACGGAACGTGCTGTTTTTTCGCGTTCATCCATTAAGCGAAACTGTTGCTCAACGGTTTGTCTCAACATTCCCAAATCGCTACCTTGGACTGCATATTGGGTAGCAACTGTTACCTCATCCTCATGTTTGATCAAAATTCCTTGATCTATGGCGAGGAATTGTTCTTGTCCTTGCGGTGAGACGAAGGATAGCAAACTCGGTATCAGCGTCGCGACAAAATCTAAATGGCGAGGCAGCAAGCAAAAAATCCCATTCTCCGCTTCTGCAATCACTTTGATCGCGCCTGTTTCGAGCAGGATTTTGGTTGGTAAAATAACTTTGAGCCGCATTTCTGACCGGATTTCTGGATGCGTTTCTGATGATGTGGAGGTCATGATTTTTTGCCCTCTTTTGGAGCTTTTACGACTTCATCAATTGAACCGATCATATAGAGCGATCGCTCTGGTGTATCAGAAAACTCGTCATTGAGAATGCGCTCGCATCCTTCTAGGACATCGTCTAATTCTACTAATTTCCCTGTCAAACCTGTAAACTGGGCGGTCGAAAAGAAGGGTTGAGTGAGAAAACGTTCTAAAAGTCGCGCTTGGGATACCACTTTGCGATCGCCTGGCGATAATTCTTCTAAGCCCAACATTGCGATGATATCTTTCAGTTCCTCATAGGTGGTGATGGTTTTGCGTACTGCTTGAGCGATCTCATAATGACGATCGCCAACGATATGAGGCATCAGCATTTTGGAATTCGATAGCATCAAATCCACGGCGGGATAAAGACCTTCACTCGCCCGTTTGCGTGACAACACAATTGCTGCTGACAGATGTGAAAACACAGCGACAGCAGAGGGATCGGTGAAATCGTCCGCAGGTACATAAACCGCTTGAATGGAAGTAATCGCCCCTGCCGATGTATTGCAAATGCGCTCCTCTAGTTGAGCGAGTTCGGTGGCGAGGGTTGGTTGATAGCCCACCCGCGAAGGTAGTATCCCCATCAGCCCCGATACTTCTGAACCCGCTTGGATAAAGCGAAAGATATTATCGATCAAAAGCAATACATCTTTTTGGGAGTGATCGCGAAAATATTCTGCCATTGTCAGCGCCGCATGTCCTGCCCAAAATCTGACTCCTGGCGGCTCATTCATCTGTCCGAAGACCAAGACTGCATTTTGGAGAACCCCCGTTGCTTCCATTTCTTGATATAGATCGAGACCTTCCCGGCAGCGTTCGCCAATCCCACAAAATAAACTTACGCCTTGGTGCTGCTTGACCATGTTATGGATCATTTCCGTAATTAGCACCGTTTTGCCAACGCCTGCACCGCCAAGCAAACCTGTTTTGCCGCCCCGCTCTAAAGGTGTGAGCAGATCGATCACTTTGATCCCAGTTTTGAGGATTTCGGCTTTGGTGACTCGCTCTGACATCGCGATCGGCGTAGCATGGATCGATCTCCATTCGCCACCTGTGATCGCCGCTTTCTCATCGATCACTTCGCCAAACAGGTTTAACATTCTGCCTAAGAGGCGATCGCCTACGGGAACTTGTAACGGGTGCTGAGTATCAATGACAATCTCGCCGCGTGTCACACCTGCGGTCGGAACAAGTGCCACACCCCGCACCACCTGAGCGCTGAGATGGGAAACCACCTCGATCACAATATTACCTGCTTTAAGAGTTTGTAACTGGCTATGTATATCTGGCAACCGTTTAGGAAAATGGATATCGATGATGCTGCTCCGCACAGAGAGGACAGAACCAAGATTTTGTTCTTGGGAATGATTTGAGTGGGAAGATGATTTAATATTTGCTTCCATTTAAAGTTGACCTATCTATAGGAATTTTTCCTGATTTTCCGTAGGAATGCGGTTATGTCGCAAACATTCAATGACTTAACTCAAAGGCTGAAATAATTTCTAGCAATTCATCTGTAATTGCAGTTTGGCGTTTTTGCTGAAATTGACTAGTAAACTCTGTGAGCCGCTCTTCAATGTTTTTCTCGGCAACTTGCATAGAAGCGAGACGGCTAGCATTTTCACCTGCGAGGGACTCACCAAAAGCACGATAGAGCGAGATCAAGAAATATTGTCGTAATAAAGACGCAACCAAAACATCACTCGACTCCGTAAAAGTTGGTAGAGTACGCGATCGCCATGCTTGGCTTTCGATATGTTGTAGCCATTCGCGGTCAAGTGGCAACAGTTGCAGCTTGTACGGCTCGCATAACGTATTGGAATGTAAGTGGTTGTAGAACAAGAGAATTTGGACAAAATGCTTGCTATCGCGCCATGTGGCAATGTGCAGCAAGATTTCTTGAACCATTGGTGTGATCCCAGTTAGTGAACTTGGCATGGCGAAAGTCTGCTCGATCGCATAGCCTGCGGTTTCTAAATGGGAGATAACTCTCGATCCGACGGCAAAAATTGCCCCTCTTTCGTGTGAGAGCTTCAACTTCTCTAATTCGGCGATCGCATAGCGGCTAATCTGTTCGTTGAACTGACCACACATCCCTTGCTCAGAGCCAAAGATAATCACGCCGCAACGACCAAGGTCGGTGGAAAGGGATTTTGGGTCAGTTTTGAAGCGCTCAGCGTTCACTAGTTGGTGCGGATCGTCATGGGTATGTGCACCGGCAAGCACGACATGCAAACCCATTTCGATTGTACGATTATACTCAGCGAGGGAGGTAACTGCCTGTTCGTACTGATGGATGTTTAACGCGGCTAATACTTTCATCATTTTCACCACGGCTTGCAGCTCTTGTGCAGTGTGGATTTGGCGTTGGAGAAGCTCAATAGATGACATGGCTACTCCTTTGTATCCTTTGTATCTTTTACAACTGTCGCAATCGCAGTTTTGGCAGTCTTTAGTAAGGCATCACGATCAGCATCAGTCAATACGGCTCCACTTTCGATTTGCAGGCAAAGATCGGCTAACTGGGTGGATATTGCTTGGGCGATCGCTTGCTCGGCAATGGCAATTTTGGCGATCGGGACGGAATCGAGCAAGCCTGCCGTCACCGAAAGCATCACGGCTATTTGCACAGCAGCCGACATCGGCGCATATTGCTTTTGTTTGAGAATCTCACGCACCCTTCGCCCGCGTTCTAAAGTGAGCCGAGTCGATTCTTCTAAGCGGGTACCAAAGCGAGAGAAAGCCTCTAGTTCTTCAAATTGAGAATAGGAAAGACGTAAATCTCCTGAAACAGCGCGATAGGCTCTTAGTTGGGTTTTGCCACCCACCCGCGAAACCGACTTACCGATATCGATCGCAGGCAATACTCCCTTTTGAAAGAGGATTGGTGAAAGATAAATCTGTCCATCGGTAATCGAAATTAGATTAGTCGGGATATATGCGGCAATGTTTTGTGCCTCTGTTTCGATGATCGGCAGCGCAGTTAAGGAACCACCACCTCGTTTTGCGTTGAAATGCGTACAGCGTTCGAGTAAGCGCGAGTGAATGTAAAAAATATCACCTGGATAGGCTTCGCGTCCGGGTGGGCGGCGCATTAAGAGAGAGATTTCTCGATAGGTGCTGGCATGGTTGGTGAGGTCATCGTAAACGATTAGCACATCGCGCCCTTGATCTGTAAAATATTCCGCCATCGCAGTAGCGGCATAAGGAGCGACATACTGTAAGCCCGGCGGCTCTTCTCCTGCTGCCATCACGACTGTCGTATATGCCATTGCGCCCTGTTCATTGAGGTCGGCAATTAGCTTGGCAACAGCCGCACTGCGCTTTCCGATCGCGCAATAGATACAGAGAATATTTTTGTCTTTTTGATTGATGATCGTATCGAGGGCGAGACCGCTTTTACCCGTTTGGCGATCGCCTAAAATCAATTCTCTTTGTCCGCGTCCAATGGGAATCAGGGCATCGATCGCTTTGATTCCCGTTTGCAAAGGCACATTTACGGGCGCACGATCCATGATCCCAGGGGCATCGCGTTCGGCGGGACGGCGTTGTGAAGTTCGCACCATGCCTTTGCCGTCGAGGGGGCGACCAAGGGGATCGATGACTCTTCCTAGTAGCGTGTCGCCCACAGGTACATCAAGAACTTTGCCAGTGCGCCGCACTTCCGTACCTGACTGGAGTTGATCGCTAGAATCAAGCAAAACTACCCCAACTTCTTCGGGATCGAGGTTAAACACCAACCCCAGACTGCCGCCAGTAAAACGGACAATTTCCTCTGACTGCACATGGGGCAAACCGACGATTTTGGCAATTCCTTGCCCAATCGATTGGACAATCCCGATCTCAGTAGATCGCAATTTCGCTTCATGCTGATTGAGAACTTGAGTATAAAGTGCAAAAGTATCTTGTAAAACTGTCTGTAAACCTTCTTCCTTCTTCACATCATGCTTCCTCTTAGTTCTGATTCGTTCCAGCTTCTTGTGCAAAAACCGTAACCAAATTTTCGGTGATGGTATCTAAGTAAGCATCCATACTCCACGCTAGTTTGTAGCCAGTGCTGCGCAGTTCGATCCCACAAATCAGACTGGATTGAATTTCACAAGTCAGCTCGATTTTGGCTGAACCCACGGCGTTGAAGTAGTCTTGCAAAACCGTGGTGATCGCTGCACAAATATCCGTCGGTAGGGTGAACGTACTAACCAAGGTCAAGGGAATGCTCTCTTTTGTTGAAGCAGTTAAAGTCGTCGTTAGTTCGGCACGCTGTGTTTCGGTGAGTGAGCGCAACTTCTGCAAAAACACCCTGGCAATCTGCGTTTCTAGTTCTGACTCTGCCAAGTCTGTCAACACCCGCCGCACGCTTGCCTGTAATTGCTGCATGGTGCGATCGCCCACCTCGCGCAAAAAAGAGTTTTTTTGGCGTTGCAGACTGGTTTGCCATTGCGATCGCTCTGTCGCCACTGATTCCTGCATTTGTTTCAACAAGCCAAGGCGTGTTTGCTCAACTTCTGATTTTGCTTGAGTGAGCAATTCTGTCTTTTGGTCTGTGAATTTCTGTTGCATTTCCTCATAATGCTTAACCTCCTGTTGTGCTTCTTCTTTTTGTTGAGATGCCGACGACAAGCGATCGCGGATCGTCTTCTCGCGGCGTGCCATTGCCTTCGTAATCGGTTTATATAGAAAGCGTTGCAGCACAAAGATCAACACAAAAAAGTTGAGGATTTGCGCGAAGAAGGTAAACCAGTTAATCTCCACTTCCTCAAGCTCCTGGTTTGGCGATCGCACCGACCACATAGTTCCAGAATGGATTGGCAAACAGGAGAATTAGCGCGATCACAAAGCAATAAATTGCGATGGATTCGATAAATGCTAATCCCACAAATAAGGTGCGGGTAATTGTATTTGCTTCGTCAGGTTGTTGGGCAATCGAACTAAGTGCCTGGGCAACAGTTTTACCTTCGCCGAGGGCTGGGCCGATGGAGCCGATGGCCATAGTCAGACCCGCAGTTAAGATTGACACAGGGCCAATAATTCCCAGTACAAGTGATAGCGATTCATTTTGTGCCATAGTCTTCATTACTCGTAGAACCAATATAAACAACTGCTAAAATTGCGAAAATATATGCCTGAATTAAGCCTGTCAACAAGCCTAAAGCCTGCATAATGGCTGGAAAGAAGAATGGCGCGATCGATATTAAAATCGCCGCAATCATGCCTTCACTCATCACATTCCCAAACAAACGCACTGCTAAAGCTAAAGTCCGTGAGAGTTCGCTAATTATATAAAAGGGAAATAATATGGGAGTTGGCTCTAGGTAGTGGTGCAGGTATTTCCAGATTCCTTGCTGACGGATACCAAAAACGGGAACGGCAAAAAATACACAGATCGCGAGGGCGGCAGTGGTGGACAGTGAGGCCGTGGGCGGGTGATAGCCAGGAACGATCGCTAATAGATTGGAGGTGGCAATAAAAACGAACAGGGTTCCGATAAAGGGCAAATAGCGATCGGGATTTTGTCCACTGGTTTGCTGAATTTGATCGCGTAAATT
>CAZZXJ010000281.1:3046-7998 GCA_964657905.1 uncultured Stigonema sp. | reverse complement strand
TTAATTTTTAATTTTTAATTCCGCCAAGCGGTACTAGGATCTTTCATGAATATTCAGTAAATTCACTGAGCAAGCATTTTTGATAAAGTGCTAAAAAAGAAATGAATTTAATTATTGTATCTACCATTGCTGTCTGGTTTTTAGTTTTAGTAAGCACTCTTAATTCTGTAACACAATTCTAAGAAATTAAATTGGTGTGGGTTTATCTCACGCCTACATACATATTTGAGTATTGAAAAAAGCAATGGTTTTCAAACAGATTTCTCTTAGTCTTAGGATGGACACCACAATCTAATAAAATTTAGCCCGACAATTGATCGCGAGTCGTAGTTCCTTACTTAACGCACACTTCTGAACCGTATTGCTATTTACCTCCCCGATTTATGCCCGATGCCAATATTTGTAATAGAACCATAGTTCTAGAAAATCACAGAAATCACAGAAATTATTGATGAATAAATCACATGAAATTTCCTAAACTAGCAGTTCAAAACCAGCCTATTCAACTCCCAAAGAATGTAGAAAACCAACCGATTATTTTATCGCGTTTTGTTGGCTATATTCTCTTGCTCTTTTCTCTAATGGATTATATTCAAATTTTTGTGCCAATACACTTTATAGATCCAGTATGGGAATTTCAGACAATGGAGCAGTTAGTTGAGCATATATGGGCACCCTTACTCGGTCTGACATTTGTATTTATTCAACAACAATATATAAGCCGATTTGAGTTACAGCTATTAAGCTTTTTATCTTGGCTTTCTCTGATTATGGGACTATTATACTTGATCCTGCTACCCTTGGGAATTAACGATAGCATAAGTATATATAATGACACCAGCGCCCAAATTAGTCATCAAGCTGTACAACAAAAAGAGCAGTTTTCAAGGTTAAGCCAGCTAGTAAATAAAGCAAATACGAACATAGAACTACATAATCTAGATAAAATCATTAACCGTCAAACCAGTACACAGAGTAATGATAGTCCTCAGTCACTGAAGAATAAACTGTCAAAACAAGTAGAAACTCTCGCACTTCATGCGTCAAATACTGCAAAATATGCTCAAGGAGATTTAGCTAAGAATTTAATTAAAAAGGCGGTCAAAGTAAATCTAGGCACTGTGCTAGCTGGAGTTAGTTTGATTACAGTTTGGCATCTAACTTATTGGGTAAGAATCTGGCGAAAATGGTACGCATAAAAATAAATTGGGTAAAACAATTTTTCCTGACCCAAGCTAGATCCATATTCAAAAACCAACGGTTTTATTTACTTGGTCTTACTACTACTTTAGTAGTATTGCATCTGAGCTTGGTTTTGAACCATCCTTTGCAAAGAAATCTCTTACCAGATTACATACTCTTTTGGACGGGTATTATACTGGTATTGTGGAGAACTCCTGATCAAAGGGACTTAAACAGCGATCTATTATCTAGCCTGTTTGGGTTGCTGTTGCTCATACTCGTAATTGTGAGACCGCTTTACCTGTGGAATTTAGATACGGCGCTTTTTGTTGGTGGTCCGTTGGTAGCTTTTGCCGGATTGGGATTAATAGTCCTTGGATTTCGAGGATTGCGGCGTCAGTGGCACGAAGTACTGCTTTTGTGCTTCATAATTTACATCCCCATCTTAACGCTTGAAGATTTCCTCCCTTTTAGCCATTTAACTACAGCAACATCAGCCGAGTTACTACACTATATTGGGTTCAAAGCGACTTACCAAGCTGATTTGCTCACGCTACCAACAGGTCAGGTTTTTGTGGGCTATCCCTGCACTGGTGGACCTTTGATTATATATCTGTTAAAGATCTGCTTGCTTAGCTTAATTATATTTCCCTTGAACTGGTTGCAGAAATTGGGATTAGCTTTATGTGCTATTGGTACAGGGTTTGGTGTGGGTTGTTTGAGGGTCGCATTGTTAGCCCTGACGGTTAATAACTTAGACCTTTTTCATTATTGGCACGGGCAGAAAGGGGCGCAAATTTTTTTAGCAGTAGCAACTACAATTTTTGTAGTCCTTTGCAATTGGTTACTACCAATAGATGAATTCAACCCTAGAAAAAAACAGTTGTTGATTACTCCTGTTGTTGGTAGCAAGCATTCATTGCGTATACCACTGCTGGCAACGACTTGGATAGGGATGATGCTTGCTGCTGTTTATCTTGTTTGTGTTCCCAACAGAGGACGCGCCACCTATGCTTTTCCAGATAAACTTGCTATCAAAGGTTGGCAACAGTTTTCGGCACAGCCTGTGGGTGCCCAATTAGTTAAAGATATAACTGCTGATGATAATAATTCCGATTTTGTGCTATCTGGCAAGCAATATAGATATCGCCACAATAATCAGGAAGTTGATGTACAGATGCGCTACATTGTCAGTACTCAGGGAGATATAGAGAACTATTTAAAGAAGTTTACAGAAATTACTCAAGTTAAAGATATCCAGAAAAACATCCGATCTGAAGATGGGATTGGCTATTATTTACTATTAACTGACAACAATCAAGCTCACCTGACTGCTTGTATTAATCCTCGTGGAGGTAGTACTGTCACTCAAGCTCAGTTTCTCCACAACCGCAATAATTATGATTTTACTTCCAATCGGATAGTACCTTGGCTATTGGGTACTGCAATTCTTAAAGATAACCGTTGTCTGTGGGTGCAGTTGTCTACTCCTTTAAATGGAGATAATTCTGAGTCAGCTTACCGAATGCTAGAATCAGTTTGGGCTGCTAAATACACTGCATGGCGATCGCAGTTTCCTACACCTTAAGGGATTATCACTTCTTTTAGCCGCCTTAAGTAAACTCTGTGCAGCTAGGAGCTTTCATGAATCTTTAGTAAATTCCTAGAGACAGGATTTTTGCTCAAGAGCACTTCATCACGTTGCCCATAGCCGAGTTGCAACAAATCGCCGACTTCTTGCTCCATCGAAATCCCCTTTTGTCCCGCCAAGCGTTTAATGCGATCGACTAACTCATCAGATTCAAGGATGACTGTATCTGGGATAAAAACATCATTTTTCTGGAAAATTTCTCGGCTTTTTTGGAATTGTGATTCATCATCTTGGGTCAGCAGTCGTACAACAATATTAGTATCAACTGCGACTATGCCACAACTCCTCTACACCCTGCCTAATAGCATCATCCATATCCTCAAGAGTTTTTGGTGTGCCTTGATATTTCAAGCAACCCGCGACATCATCTAAGGTAGTTTCAGAAAAAGGTTTCTTCGGCTTGAGAAGAATTCCTTCACCCATATCAATTGCTATTAGTTCCTGACCTATCTCCCAGCCAGTAGCTCTTAGCAATGGTTCAGGAATAATCACGCTACCTTCATTTGAGACTCTTGTGATTTCCATGTGATGACAAATTTGATAAAGTTGCACTTCCCGGGGGGCAGCGTGAGCATTCCCCAATTCTATCAAAGGTGGTGTGTAACTGCCCAAGCATATCTCTGACCCAATACTGCAAGGGCTGAGATAATTACCCTGAACGCGAAACCTTGTAGAGACGCGATAACCCTTGTCTCTACAACCTGAATTCCCATCAAAAAAACCTTAACCGAGTAGTATTGATCTCTGACCATATTTCCCAGATTGGCGATCGCGTTTGTAGGCAATACTTTTCAATCCAACCCCGCTCCTCTGGTAATATTTTATGCACTGGTCATGCCCGTAGAGGATGCTTTAAGGTAGCGAACCGCCAAGAAGCCAAGAACGCCAAGAAAAGAAACGGAGGGGTGTTAGATCAATCAACAAGTTCTTGATAGAACTCCAATTGCTGTTTGGCTAAAGCTTTATTCGTGTATTTAGCCGTGACTTTTTGATAACCCATTTCACCTAAATTTTGGGCTAATTGTGGTTTGTCCATTAATTGAACTAAGCAATTAGCAAGTGCTTGAGCATCGCCTTCAGGAAATACTAACCCTGTATCGCCAATGACATGGGGAATTTCGCCGGAGTTGGAACCAATCACAGGTACTTTGCAAGCCATTGCCTCAATTAGTACATGACCAAATTGTTCTTTCCACCCAACGGCAGTTAAGGTTTTAAATTCGTTAGCTGTTTCCGAAGGCAGCACTAAAGTACTCATTAAATTGATATAATTACATACTTGGTCATGAGGAACGCTTTCTACCAAAATTATCCGGTATTTGATTTTATTTTCCTCTGCGAGGTTCATTAACTCTGACTGCAACGGTCCACGTCCAAGCAGCAGTAATTTCCAAGATTTATCTTTTAAAGTCATTAATGCCTTTAAAAGGGTCAGTAATCCCTTCTCTTGCACAAAACGTCCGACAAACCCTACAACAAACTCGCTTTTTTCAATACCTAATTTAGCTGCTAGTTCTGGCTGAGGTGTTGGAGTAAACAGTTTTTCATCCACACCTAGTTGAGGCATGACTTTAATCGAACCTTTGTATCCGCGCTGTCTTAAAACTTCTGCACCATCTTGATTTCCGGAAATAATACCGTGGCTGTGGTTGAGGTTGTATTTCTCTATTAAAGAAATTGGAAATTTAAGTTTGTAAGGAAGATTCCACCAGGTAAAAAATATATTTTTAGCCTTTAGTCCTAAAAACTGATTTAAAGCTATCATCTCAGCATAAGCCAGTCCTCTAGACCCTTGTTCTACCTGGATAATTTGAGGACGAAACTGACGCAATAAAGATATTAAATCAGCGCCAAAGGTCAGGAGTCCCTGATGATTTTGACTGAAATTAGACACAGGAACTATGCGAAATCTGCCTTGTTCACGGTATTGAGTTGTAATAGTTTTATTTTGAACGCCACCAGGTTTCCAGCGTTTTGGCACGATAACTGTTACCTCAATTCCTGATTCTAGTTGTGACAGAGCGCGTAGTTTTTCACAGTTAAGATCTACAATATAGGTGTGACTTGCTACTAAAATTCTCATTGATATTTTATAATGGCTAATGGTTAATAGCTAATG
>CAZZXJ010000281.1:0-3036 GCA_964657905.1 uncultured Stigonema sp. | reverse complement strand
ATCTAGGTGGGTGTAAGTTTGACCATCATTCCATAGTGATTGGATGACTGTACCCAAGGCTTTAAAAAAGCCCAAAGTGTAGAAAAAACCGCGAGTTATGATTTTGATCGGGGAACCGCTTTTGTGACAAGGAGGGCGTCCGAGAACGTGACAGTCAAATAAACGAGTATAGAGTTGTAAAGCTTGGGTAACGGTGAGATTTTTTAACCCCATTAAGAAATGGTTGTGGTAAAAGGTGAGTTGATACTGAAGCGATCGCATACTAATATCATGGCAACCCCCTGTCTCTTCGCCTAAATGCACTAAATAAGCTTCTGGGTCATACCAAATCTTATATCCTGTCTGCCGCAACCTCAAACAAAAATCAGATTCTTCTCGCACCGCACTACCGCCAAATCTTTCATCAAATCTCAGTCCGTACTTGGTAAAAATCTCGCGACGATAGGACATATTGCAACCCCTGACTGTTAGGACTTGCTGAGGTTTGACTGTATGCACCAAATCAATATAATACCAAGCAATTCCTGGGTCCATGGCTTGGGGAGGAAGATCCTCAATCTGTAATTTTCCCCCAGAGTCACTCAATTTCATTCTGTCAAATACTCTTCCGGCAACAGCCCCGACGTCTGATTTTGCTAAATAGTTTTTCGCATGGGCTGCTAGAAAGCCAGGTTCTAACTGGACATCATCATCAATAAACAAAATTATTTCACCTGCTGACCGCCGCACAGCATAATTCCGCGCCCCAGGCAAACTCGCCCACTTTATGCGGAACCACTTGATTTTACTTGCTGCTGCTAATTCCTCTAGGTAAGCTTCAATTTCTGGCTGATGTTTTGGGGTTTGATCTACCACCAAAACTTCAAAATTTGGGTAGTCTTGTTTGAGAACATCTACAAGGCTATTGCGTAGTGTTTCCTCACGACCGTAAGTCGGTATAATCACAGTGATTAACATATTTGGTGGTTGTTAGTTGTTAGTTGTTGATTTTTAATTTTTAATTTTTAATTGTCTCCCCCTACTTACTTTCACTCCCTCTCGTGCCTCTTGGAGTGTTTCGAGTTTGTCTAGTTCCGGCAATTTTAAAAGAACTCCAGCAAAAAACCAGTAATATACAGCTACTGGATCCACATCTAGAGGGTAGTAGTAGGTGTTGTAGCTAATAAACAATATAAACACCCACAAGGCACCTGCGTAACTGCGGAAATTACGGTTTTTTATCGAACGATACGTCCGGAAGCAAATTATTGTTAAGGTGGTGACCAAGATGACAAACCCTAAAAGTCCAAACTGTCCAACTTCATGGAGTACTTTGGGGTAGTAGGTTTCTACCAGTTTGGTATCACCAAGGGCACGGGCAGAGTTGGTGGCGCGACCTAAGCCATTTCCGAATGGTCCAGGTAGATTTCTCCACACATCCGCAAATTGCTGAGTGATAAAGTCGTAGGGCGGTGAAGCATTCCAGCGATCAACAAAACTAGCTATTCTCTCCGCAATCACATCAGGGTTGGTAATTACCGCAATTCCCAGAATCAGGACGAGTCCGATTCCTATGGGAAGAAACCGTTTGAGGTTGGCAATTTGACCTGTGAGTAATAGCAAAGCTATGAAGCAGGTGGGTACTAAGGCTAAGGCAATTCTCTGTCCGCAGACAACTGCATTGACAAATACCAGTGCTGTAGATCCTAAACCTATAATCCGCCACCAAATGGAGGGGTCGCTAAAGCCCGTAGCAAAGGCAAAAAAGGTGCTGGAAATCAAGAACCAAGCCCATTGCCAAGGAGCAACAAAAGTTCCTGGCAGACGAATTATCCCTTCCTCAGGACTATAGACTAGAGATCCACCAATAAAACAACGGGCTGCGAGTGATGCCTTGAATAAGGCTGCTCCTTCTAAATTTCTCGTGCCTTGACATACTCCCTTGAGTAGTAACAGGTATTGAATCAATCCCAGCACACAGCAGCCAATTATCATGACAATCTGCAACCGGGACAAAAATAGAAAATCTCGCTTACTGCGAATGACATAGTAAGCACAACCCATGAGGGGGAAATAACCCAGAAATACTTTTAAACCCAAAATTCCCATTAAGAAGGGTTTTTCGTTACCTGTGTTTTCCGTGAGACCAGAAGGCGGGGGGTTGAACTGCTGCGCACCATTAACAAAGAGCAGTGTTATCAGACATGATCCCAATAAAATAAACAGTGGGATTTTAATTCCTTGAGGAATAATTATGGGTAGCCGCTGTTGGCGGCAAGTCTGCCAAATTCCAATCAGTGCCGGAATGTAAAAGGAGTCTTTAGCTAATTGGAGTACAGGGCTACTGCCAAGGTAATAGGTGATAGTACCTCCACAAGGCACGTAAATCATGAAGGCTAAAAGGGCTTGGCGGGGGTATTTGTAGGAAAGGGACATGCAGAGGATTCCCAATACACTTGGAAGTACTGCTTTAATTCCTCCGACAAAAGCCAGAGGAATGCCAAAGAAGATAGCGCCAAAACTGGTGTAGGTGACCAAGCTGATGAATTCTTTACGTGCCTGTGCAGCTTTGCGCTTTTGGGCTGAACGTTCTTTGAGGCTTAAGGTTGGAGTTTCCTTTTCCTGCTGCTTTTTTGTTTTTTTGGATTTTTTGGATTTTAACTTTGTTTTCAGCATGGCAGCTTTCACGCTTAGGTGTGGGGGTATAGGGTGCATCCCTGAAGGCAGAAGCCTGCAAGACTAGAAGTCTGGGGCTACACAAACGAAATCCGCCTGCGCGGACTTCGTTTGTGTAGCCGCGATTTCCAATCGCTAGGTATTTTTGCCAGAAATGCTTCCGGGGGTATATTGGTATGCAAGTGTGGGGGAATTGGGAACTGAGATTGTCTCTCTGTACCCTCTTATACCCTTATACCCTGACCGAATAATTACTAATTCGTAATTGAGGGATAGAGGAACTAATTTTAATTATGAAAAACTAAAAAATGCGGAGCATCCTTATTATATCATGTCCGCTTAATTACTTATAATAAAAGCACCCCACCCCTACCCCGGACC
>CAZZXJ010000280.1:5204-8003 GCA_964657905.1 uncultured Stigonema sp. | reverse complement strand
TTATTACCTTCTCCAAAATCTAAAACTGGGGAATCCACGAGGGCGACGGTAGCGGCGGGTAGTTCTTCTTTTGCGCCGTCTAGTAGTTCCCATCTCGTAGGACAAATCAGCTTCGATGTCTTCTGAGACTTCAGCCGCCGGCAATTGAGTTCTAGATTCTTCCTTGCTTTTCCACCAAGCAATAGTCCAACCTGCACCTACACCAGCTATTGCACCTAGGAAGATACTCATAGGTGCTTGATACCCCAAAACAACAAACCCAAGTAAGAAAAATAACCAGTATTTCAGTCCGGCATCAATCCCCTCAGAGGAAGCTACCATTTCGGACTGGGGAGAAGTTGTGTTGGCCGCTGTAAACCAGCTTACGGCTACACTACCCAATACACCCAAGAAGATGCTCAGGGGTACGTTCCCCAACGTTATGCCAAACACGAGTGATAAAAATAACCCAAACAGCAGTTGAGTCAAGAAACGTCCAGACAAGGAAAAAGCACTACCGGGGTTTTTCTGGGGTTCAGCCATGAGGTGAAGACTATTGGCGAGTGACTTCTTTTAATTGTGCCTCTAGAGGTTGAGTTGTGTCCAAAATTTTGACTCTTTGTTTTTCTGTTTCAGTAAACGCTTCAGCTTGTTCAAGCTGTGATGTCAATAAATCAGCAGTAGCATCAGCGATATCACCAGTGCGATTTTGCAGGCGAGAACGCAAAACTTCTGGCGGTGCCGTGCAGTGGATAATCTCAAGGGGAATTTGGTGTTCCGTAGCTTGGGCGATCGCCTCGGATCGCAACTGCTGTCGGTCGTACTTAGCATCCAAAATCACGGGAAAACCAACACTAGCAAGCATAATACCTAAGTCTAACAGCCGTGTATAAGTTTTCTCAGTCATTTCTGCTGTATACAAATCATCGCCACCGCGTTCCCACAATGGAATTCCCGCCAGATGTTTGCGCACTGCATCTGAGCGAACGTGAATTGCTCCCAGTTTACCAGCTAAGTAACGCGCCGTCGTACTCTTGCCACTCCCCGACAAACCAGACATCAAAATCAACTGCCCTTGGCGAGGCTTTGTATATTCCCAAGCCTGCTGATAGTAATCAGCCGCCGTTTTTACCGCTTCTTCCTTCTCTGCTGTTGGAATACCCGGGTCATCTAACACAAACGAACCCACCTTTGCCCTGACATAAGCCTGACGGCTCAAATACAAAGGCAACACCTGCAAACCTTCCCAATCTCCAGTTTGCTCCACATAGGTATTCAAAAACACATTACCCAAATCTTTACTGTGCCGCGCTTCCAAGTCCATCACCGTAAACGCCACATCGTACATCACATCGACAAAGCGAAACGGCTCATTAAACTCAATGCAATCGAACACCAAAATTTTGTCTTGCCACAGACAAATATTTCTCAGGTGCAAATCCCCATGACATTCGCGAATATAGTTATTTTGAATTCTACTAGCAAATAGTTCTGGATGTTCCGCAAAAAAGCGATCGGTATATGCCTTAGTTTCCTCAAACTGTGCCTGCGTCTGGGGACCACCGATATACTTCATCGTTTGCTCGTAATTCTCATCAATCGCAGCCCGCACTTGCGCCACTTCCCCAAAGCTGCCAATGTAATCATTCGTTTGAGTTTGAGCATGGTATTGAGCCACCACCCGTCCCAACTCTTCTAAGTGTGCCTGATGTAACTTACCCTGCTCAAACATTGTGCTAAACAGCGCCTCTTGGGGAAACTGACGCATTTTTAGCACATATTCCACAGCCTCTCCCGTTCCCCCCACATGGTACTGCTCCCCTAGCAGAGTCACAGGTAAAACTTCCAAATAAAGTTGGGCTGCCCCCCGCTGATTCAAGCGCAACTCTTCCTCACAAAAATGCTTTCGCTTCTCCAACGTCGAAAAATCCAAAAAGCCAAAATTCATCGGCTTCTTCAGCTTATACGCAAAATCCCCAGTCAACAGCACATAAGAAATGTGCGTCTGAATCAATTGAATCGGCTTCGTCACAGCATGAGGATAAAACCCCGACTGCAACATCTGCTCAATCAAACTCGCAATAGAAACTTCTGTCATCTTCTTTTGGCGCACAGGCGCGTTTTGGCGGTTCAAACACAAAAAAAACCAGAGGTATGCCCCCTGGTATCAACGGTAATATAACAAACTTTAAGTAGCTTCAGACGCTGATTCTGTTTCTTCTGTCTCAGCACTTACTTGCGACTGTAAAACTGAAACAACCACTAGCCCAGGCTCAGCTAGAATTTTTACACCCTCGGGCAAGATGAGTTCCTCAGTATGCAAACTATCTCCCACCTTCATCTCAGAAACATTAACCTCAATCGCCTCTGGAATATTTTCCGGTGCGCAACGCACCTGCAATTGTGTAATTTGGGTGTCTAACACACCACCTTCTAGCTTCACACCCACTGGATCTCCCAAAAAACGCAGAGGTACTTCTACATCAGTATCACCGTGACCTGCAACGGCAAAAAAGCTGAGGTGGTAGGTCGTACCCTTGGCTGGATGAGTTTGAACTTCGCGCAGCAGGGTTTTCCCACGCCATGGAATATCAGTAACTCTGAGATCAATCAAGGTGTTGTTAACAGAACCCTTTTTCAGCAGGCGCTCAACGACTTTAGCATCAAGGGTGATAGCAATTGACTCAGTACCCTTATGACCGTACAAATTCGCTGGTATTTTCCCAGAACGACGCAAAGCATTTGGCTTGCTGTTTTCTGGTCGCTTTTGACATTCGATTTCCATGTTGGTTCTTGGTTGTTGATTGTTGGTTGTTAGTT
>CAZZXJ010000280.1:0-5194 GCA_964657905.1 uncultured Stigonema sp. | reverse complement strand
ATTAACAATTAACAATTAACTAATTTAAGCACTTAGCAAAGAAGCTGACGTGCCTTCGGCATGCAACAAAGCGCGTTTGGGACCGTGGATGGGGTCTTCTACAATGATGGTTTGATCGCGGCTTGCTCCTAAAGAAACGATCGCGATCGGCACTTCTATCAATTCTGCCAAAAATTTGAGATAATCTAGTGCTTGCCGTGGCAAGTCTTCTAGGGAGCGACAGTGGCTAGTTGACACGCGCCATCCTGGCAGAGTTTTATAGATAGGGTGACACCGAGTAAACCGACGGGCGTCCCGGGGAAAGTGTTCGCAAGTTTCCCCATCGATCTCATAAGCAACACAAACTTTGATTTCCTCTAGCTCGTCTAGAACATCTAGTTTGGTAATCGCTAGACAATCCATACCATTAATCCGGACGGCATAGCGACCGATAACTGCATCAAACCAGCCGCAACGACGCTTGCGTCCGGTGGTTGTGCCGAATTCTGCCCCGCGATCGCACAAAAATTCTCCCAATTCCCCGTGCATTTCCGTAGGAAATGGACCTTCCCCAACACGGGTGGTATAGGCTTTTGCTACCCCAATCACTCGGTCAATCATTGTCGGTCCTAGCCCTGTACCAACGCAAGCCCCCCCTGCCACTGGGTTAGAAGATGTAACATAAGGATAAGTTCCATGATCTAAATCGAGGAGCGTACCTTGTGCGCCTTCAAACAGAATATTGCGCCGCCGCTGAACCGCATCATATATTTTTAGGGAGGTATCGACAACGTGAGGACGCAACCGTTCCGCATACCCCAGATACTCATCAATTACCTGTTTGGGATCTAACGGTGGCAAGTTATAAAGCTTTTCCAAAATGACATTCTTATAATTAATTGTCCAATCTAGCTGCTCACGTAGCCCCTGGTGATCCATCAAATCTAGCATCCTGATGCCAGTTCGCTCTGATTTATCAGCATAGGTTGGACCAATGCCTCTACCTGTGGTCCCAATTTTATGGCTTCCCCTTCGCTCCTCCGATGCTTGGTCAATCAATCGATGGTAAGGCATGGTGACATGAGCGGTTTCAGAAATTAGCAGATTCCGAGTGGAAATACCAAGTTCCTTTAGTTGGTCGAGTTCTGTAATCAAAACTTCTGGATCTATGACTGTTCCACAGCCAATAATGCACTCGGTATTTGGATACAAAATACCAGAGGGAATCAAGTGCAGCTTGAAGGTCTGACCATTCACTACAATCGTGTGTCCAGCATTGACGCCCCCTTGGTAACGTACTACAACATCTGCGGAGCGACTGAGCAAGTCTGTTATTTTACCTTTTCCTTCATCGCCCCACTGGGCACCTATGACAATGACGTTAGCCAAGCGTTTATATTAAAGCTAAAGTTTTCACAAACAAACAATATACAAATTTTCCGTAACTATTGTCAAGCTTTTTGTCAATATTATTAATCTAGTAGGCTATAGCGAGTTAATTTGATGGATGGCAATACTGCGTAGGTTTTGCTAAAAACTCAAATTTAAGTAGGTTGGGGAGCCAGCCCTGAAGGAGGGTTTCCCTCCGTAGGGGACTGGCGTTTGAGGAACCTCACCCAACATTCTCGGCATTTGTTGGGTAACGCTTATGCGCTCTACCCAACCTACAATTTCCCTCAGCCCTTGCAGTATTGTGATGGATGGCAACTCTGAGAAACCGGGTTTCTTGAAAGCACCCCACAGGCGGCGCGCCACCCGTTATGAATGGAACAAACACCTCTCCCACTCCTGACTCCTGTGACTCCTGACTCCCCGTGTTTCTTCAGAGGTTTTTCCCTATTGAACTCGTAATCTTAACTTATATTAAGATTTCTAAAGTTTACTAATTTAAAAAATATGTATAAAAAATAAATAAAAATAATTTAAATACTTACGCATAATAATTTGCCTAGTACAACCTAAATTCTGATCCCTATAACCTAGCTATGATTATTTTGCCTCCGTAGTGTTGGGAATTATCAGTTATAAAAAATCATCTTAGTGTTAAAATTGTTACCATTAGTAGATATTTGTCAAATCAAAAGATATCCGAAACACAAGGCATGGGAATAAAAGCAATTTTAGCCCAAACCCTTTACAGCTAAAGATTTACTGCACCCAATTAACGCTACCATTACTGGGAGTTTACAAAATCTTGCAAAAAGTTCTTCTGGTATAGCTTGTTTTTTTATTTGTTACTGTTAATAATATTTAAAATTTTTAGTGAAAAGACTACTATGGCTTTATACGCTGAACTACATAGGCATCTGGGCGGTTCTGTTGTACCTCGCGTTTTATGGCGATACTTCGAGCGCCATTCCTCTAAGGAAATTTCCCGCTTTGCTGACTATCAAGAGTTTGAAGAGTTTTACACGCGCCCACGCAACACCCTAGATGAGTATCTGGAGTTGCACACTCTAGTGGAAAGCGTACAAACGGTGGAGACTTTGCCTTACTTTATCTATCGCCTCCTCAGGGGTGCATACATTTTTGAAAATTTGGCTTATTTGGAACTACGCTATACCCCATATTTGCGGACACCAGAGCATTTGAGCCAGTCAGAAAGAATTGACAAGATGGCGGAAATTGTGGAAGTTGTGGGCAGAGCCAGCAAGTTATCGGAATATCCCATAGTTACGAGCCAAATTCTCTGCATGCACTCGCGCCTACCTTATGAGGTGAATAAGGCGATTGTTGATTTGGCAGCGCAAAGTAGGCATTATGTCTGTGCTGTAGACGTGGCTGGGGGAGATAGCTACTATGCTGAGCGCATGGATGAATGGATCGAGCTGTATCAGTATGCGCGATCGCTTGAAGTTAACACCACAGGACACCTTTACGAAACTACTGCTGGCTGTTATCCCCAACTGTTACCATATTTGATGCGGATTGGTCACGGCATCCAAATTCCGCTGCTGCATCCAGAGTTACTTAAAGATGTGGCTAGGCGTCATCAGTGTTTAGAGGTTTGCCCCACAACCTACCTAAAAACTGGTACTTTGCAGGATATACGTCAACTCAAGTTAGTGTTTGACCGTTGTTTTGATGCTGGAGTAGACATCGCGATTTGTACTGATAACGCAGGGTTACATAATGTACGTCTGCCCTTTGAGTATGAAAATCTATTGACTTACGACATCATTAACTTTGAGCAGCTACAAGCTTGTCAGGATGCAGCTTTCCGCCATGCTTTTGCTTGGCCCTATGGTCAACGTCCAGTGTCCCTGTTGAATGGGTTGCTGAACCCTTCAACCCCTAAAGTGTTGGCGATGAGGGATTAACGAACCGCTGAGATCGCCCTGAGCTTACAGCAGTTTTCAATTCAATTGACCACATTGTAAGGGCGGGGTAACCCCGCCCCTACAGCTACTGTCCATTAAAATGGACTAAATTTTTGAAGGGTGTCAAGTGGTTATTGCTGCGGGAAGGATATAAGCTTTAGGGTTTATTTGATGAAGTTAAGCCGCATATCAATGGTCGAGATTATTTGCGCTTGTCATTATTAGAAGTAATGGCTGACGGCAAAACCAATAACAATATGCTTACTGAAAAATCCTTGGCAGCACAAGAAACTAACTATTCTCATCGAAACGTCTTGATTGTCGGTGGAGGTCCGGCAGGGCTAGCAACTGCATTAATGCTGGCAAAACGTGGTTGGACAAATATTACAGTTTTAGAAAAACGCCCGACTGCTGATTACTATGAACCTGACAAGTCATTTAATTATCAAATTGATGGTCGAGGTCAAAAATTAACCGACTTCCTCGGACTCACCCATGAACTCTCACAAATCAGCGTTCCCAGCACGGAATTTTACTTGACGCTGATTAAACCAAATGGAAGCCGAAAAACATCGAAATTGCCGATCGTAGATCCAAACCGCAAAACTGCCTACTGGTTACCACGCAGAGAATTTATCCTTTTGCTATACCAGGAAATCGAACGGAATTGGCAAGACCGCATCACTGTGCTGTTCAATACAAAGTGTGTCCAAATCAAGACAGCCATAAATAACGCAGAGGAGGGAAAGCTGGAAATTTTTGCCCAAGGAGAGAACGACAGTATTGTGATTAAACCTTGTTTTCTCATTGGTTGTGATGGTCTTTACTCCATTGTGCGAAACACTCTCAAAGAGTGGGATCTCCCGACATCAAACAGATTTGAGATGAAGTGTTTCCCCTCGCCTAGCTCAGGTTTGAGGTATAAAGTTTTAAGGGTGTCGCCAAATTTCCCTCTTGATCGTAGTGGCAAGGAACACGCCGTGAACAACATGGCATACGCTATTCGTGGGGCTTTCCGAAACCGCAAGCGATCTGTATCCCTTGGTCTACTGCCACTTAAAGACCCAGATGCATTCCGAACTGCAAATATCATTACACGACCAGACAATGAGATCTGGGAATTGAAAGACAGTGAGGCGCTGTACAACTTTTTTGAGAAAGCCTTCCCACAGTTGCCCATACGTCAAATAGTCTCGCCGGAAGAAGCTGATCAATTTGCCAAAAGTGAAGGTGGTTACTTCCCCACTCCCCAATACTGTTCTGGATTGTACTGGTTGTTGAAACAGGGGCAAGCAGGCGGGATCGACCATTGTGCTACTGGGGTAGTACTCTTAGGGGATACCATCCATAGCTTTCCTCCAGACATCGGACAAGGGGTGAATTCAGCATTGGAGGATGTGTATATCCTGAATGAGGCACTCTCCAAAAGTGATGATGATCTCTCACATGCCCTGCCTTTATACGAATCTTTGCGGTTACCTGATGTCAAAGCCTTGATACCTCTAGCCCAATTCGCTTTTCCATGGCAGTATAACCAAGCACCCCTTCGCACGCGGCTGTGGAATGTCAACTTTTTTCTCCGACTTATACTCAGTCGGCTACTGCCCTACATATTTAGTCCTCCAGCCTTATTTCTCATCCAGAAACATCTACTTTCCTACCAGGAAATCTTGGTCATGGTTCAACGTAGCAGTCGGAACCTGTATTTACTCGGTCTAATAATGATTTGTGGGTTTTTGGTTCTAGGATCAAGCTTTCTTCATAATTAATCAATTTACCCCCAATTACCCGCCCCCTAGTGGGTGGGGCGGTTGACTGTTTTGATTATTACTAGGACTTACGCACTGTACAAATTGAACATAATGTGTGGTAACGGATAATGGTCGTTTCAAACT
>CAZZXJ010000279.1:0-8005 GCA_964657905.1 uncultured Stigonema sp. | reverse complement strand
TTTAATTTTTAATTTTTAATTATAAAATACAAACTCGGCAGCCATCAAGCTAATCTGCCGAGTTTCGTTTTTTCCTCACCCCATCTCCCACACAAACCATGACCGAAACCAGTTCTCTTCCACCCCATAAAATCATTGGTGTTGCGGTAATTTGGAATCACCAAGGGGAAATTCTCATTGACCGGCGTCGTCAGAAAGGAGTTATGGGCGGTTTGTGGGAATTTCCTGGGGGCAAAATGGAGCCAGGTGAAACACTCTTCGAGTGTATTAAACGGGAAATTTACGAAGAACTGGGAATAAAGATTGAAGTGGGTGAGCATCTAATTACAGTTGACCACACCTATACTCACTTGCACGTTACCCTGACAGTGCATCACTGTCACCATATTGCAGGTGTTCCCCAGCCTCTGGAATGCGATGAAGTTCGCTGGGTAAGTTTAGATCAACTGGAGCAATTTGCTTTCCCTGAGGCAAATATCCAGATTATCGAGGCTTTGAAGCAAAAGGGAAGTAGTTAGTGGTACTTTTTGACAACTCACAACTGTACGCGCGAACGGTGAGACAGCCCTGTTCGCGCCGCGTCTCCGCTCCTGAGAAGGAGGGTTTCCCGAAGCTGGGGACTGCGTTAGCGTAAGCGTTGCGATCTTCTCCCAAGGGGAGACGCTGACGCTCCTTCGTCGCTACCGCTTCGCTAACGCGAACGGGTACCGCCGCGTCGGGACGAGCGTCACCCGAAGGGCGGTTAGCCCCTACTAACAACTAACACGCTTACTAACTTGGATAAACCGGCAACGTCAAGTGAAACCATGCACCACCATCGGGGGCTGAGTCCACCCAAATTCGACCGTAGTGCGCCCGGATGATGCGCTGGCATAAACATAGACCAATACCATAGCCTTCTGTTGCCTCATCGCGTTCCAAGCGAAAGTGGTTTTCAAAGATTCGCTCACGGTTTTCTTCTGGAATACCAGGACCAGTATCGCCAATGCTGAATTGAACTTTTTGGGTAGTGCGGTGAAGACCAGAGATACTAATGATACCATCTTCTGGTGTGTATTTAATGGCATTGTCCAATAGGTTGATCAGCACTTGGCGGATACGTTCTGGATCTGCATAGACACAGGGTAAGTCTTTGGGGATGTCTTTTTTGATTTTCAAGGATTTGCCAGTGTAGCGATCGCGCAATTCCTCCAGTGCTTCCAGGCAAAGTTTGCCTAGTTCCATCTTTTGCGGTTGAATAGGAAATTCCCTTTCATTGGCACGACCCACCTGCAAAAGGTCTGTAATCATCCGGTCAATTATCTTAGTTTGGCTCCAAGCTTGTTTAAATAAATGCAGTGTTATAGCAGGAGTCAAACGCTTGAATTCACCTTTTTCTAAATTATAGTTAGATTGCAGAGTGTCTATAGCGATCGTAGCCGCAGTCAGGGGATTGCGGAGATCGTGGGCTAACATAGCGATCACTCGGTCTTTAAACAATAGCTGCTCTTGGAGTTTCTCTTTCTCCTGTTTCAAGCGAAACACTTCATCTGAGAGTTTTATCAGTTCGGCGGAAACAGCAACTGAACTAATTGAGGATTTAGGTTCCCGGCTCCGACCATTTTCCTCTATATTCTCTTGCAAGCCACTCTGCAATTTTAAGTAAATCTCTAGCCCTGCTTGCCAACGAGGCCACCAGTCTTTTAATTCAGCAATTATATTACTACCAGCCAGAGTTTGTCTAGGTTCGGGATGGATTTTGATTAAAGCTGGTGTTGCTACCAGTTTAAAGTGTTCCGCCAAATAGGGTTGCTGCCCAACATCAATAATTTGAAGTTCAAGCTTGTACTCAGCCTGGAATTCTTTTAAGTAAGAGCGAATTCGCTGCACCTGTTGTCTGGACTTTGGACGTCCATCGACAAAAAGTAACAGTTGTAGTGGAGCCTCTGAATAAATAGGCTGATCTTGGGATTGCATGTAATCGTGTTTTAGCACTGGTAACAAACCGACGACGCTTCACAGAAAGTAAAATTGACTGACGGTTGTTGATGTCATGGTGGTTCTTTTGTTCAATTTAATATTTATTTTAGATTTTGCATACTACTATGCCACAAGGTTTTAAAAATGCGATGCCTCTTTGTGAGTTTTTCCCGGACGAGTTACCTCACTGCTGTTGTATGGAAACACCGTTGCTGTGGAACCTAAATCGCGTTCCGGGGGGCAAAATATGAACAACACTTTACCACTTGCTGCTCAGTTGACTGAAGCACAAGCACAAATTTACTGCTGTTTGTATGCTTCAACTCAAGAATTGTTAAAGCTTACGACCTTACTAGAACGGCTGTTTTTCTTGCGTAGTGAGTTAGCCTTATTGTGAGATCTGCCGCTAGTCAGTAGCGAGCGACAAACACACCCTGTGCTTTCCGTTGACAGCTTTGCCAACAACCTTGATCCTCAAGAGCCACAAACTTACGCCAAGTTTTTTCCCATGCCTAACACAGGCGTTTTCCGCTTACTACCATATTCAGCTTACCATTGTCCGCTGAATACTCTGCAAAATCGGCTGGTTGAAACTCCGCCACTCTATTGACATGCGGATTTGGGCACTGCTTGCACTCTTGATATCCTCATTGACTAAGGTTCCCCGGCATACACCAAGTGCCCAGATGGGAGGAGTGTTGTTTCCTTAATCCCTGTTCATTTAGGTGATGGGCCTGAATTCCGAGGAGTTCTATAGTCAATAAAAATATTTTATCAGATATTTGACTTAGATTAAAATGGCGGTTTTTTTCGCCATAAAAGGTTACTTTTGAACCATTTCTGGGAACTCTATGAATATAGACCCTGACAAAGGATGACTATGCCTAAAGAAGCACCTCAGATTGCTATTTTCCTGCGTTCCCTCAGGGGTGGCGGGGCAGAGCGGGCAATGGTTAACTTGGCACAGAATGCCGAGAGCTGCTTACGGGTCGCGCAGCGTCTCCGCTCCTGAGAAGGAGGGTTTCCCTCCGCAGGCAACTGGCGTTAGCGCGTCGGAACGAGCGTCACCCGAATGGTCAATTTTTACCAGTTTTCCATTAACCATTAACCATTAGCCACTAACTACTAACCAATAACCAATAATAACTACTTAAATTCGGCTTTCAGTATCTTAGTACTATACCAAATAGTTTTACTTCCATGACCTTTCATACTGTCAAAATGAATGCAATTGAGGCTGCTTCCAACAAGCATACTAGCGGTAGTTATCTTGTTGACTGCATTGACAAAGTATTCATTATTGCTTACAAAGAAGCAACTCAGGAACTTGAAGAAGTATTGACTAAAGTTGGCTTCCAGTGCGAAGTCCTCAGACAGGAAACTAACCCAGAATTTCAGAATTTTTCCCGGAGTTATCTCTGCCTCATGAACCATCGACGTGCCTGGGAAAAAGCCGAAAAAGAGGCTAAACCAACTCTGATTATTGAGGCAGATTTTGTCCCAGTACTTGGTTTTGGCAAACTTCCCCTACCCTTTAATTCTGATCAAAGTGATGTTGGGATTAGCTGGCTGTACACTTGTGCGCCGCAGGTGTACAACGTTTCATCTGACGGCTATGCTGAAGGGTTCTCAGTTTCAACAGTTGCCTACATTGTTACGCAGCCAGGTGCAAGGTGCTTGCTCGATTTGGCAGAGGAAGTCACACAAAAACAAGGAGCTACTACCTACTCAAGTTGGGACTCCAATATTGATTCCTTTCTACGCAAGAGAAAACTGAAAAACTACATTCCTTGGCGGAACTATGGTGAACATGGAGGGTTGCCTAATCTAGAGCATTACCAGAATAATCTAAGTAGAACTCATCGCGCCGATGTTCTCTACGGTAAACTTGCTTTTATGCCCTTATATGTTGTCGGTGGGAAAGGTAGACAACTGAAGTTGATAACTGTGAGGCTTCAGGCACGCCTCAAGGGAATTGCCCGTCTGGTAACTGGACGCTTTCTACGTCCAAAAGTTCTCCAAGGTTCTAGTGTGCCTGCAAGGATACTCAGTTTTGCAGTTTTCAGACATTTGTCCTTGCAGCTTTGAAAATGACTGTAGCTGATCGCTAATCAATCTAAAATCCATGGCTCCAAAATCCAAAATTGGTTGCGTGTCTGCGCTAGGGTAGAAATAGACACTCAATTTGTGATTTCCTGTGGTGCACTGTAAACGTCCAGCTATATTAGTGGGTTTGGCTGTTTTACTCACCTCGTTAACAGCCTGTGCCAACAGTCCAGTCGCCAAAAACTTTGAACACTCTTTGGCGGCAGATCCTAGATTGAACGATAACCCAGTTACCTTAGGCGGCACTCCTCAGGTAAGTGAACAGCAACAGCAAAACCAGGCAACAGTTCAGTTACCTGCTGATTTTCCTAAAGATATCCCCCTATATCAGAATGCCAACCTGCAAGAAGTTAAACCTTCTAGCGAAGATGGTAGTGTATCAACTCGCTGGCTAAGTTCTGACCCAAGCAATATAATTGCCAGCTATTATCTACAACAGTTTCAGGCGAATAACTGGCAGATTTTGCAACAGCCCAACGATCAGCAGGGAGGCATTTTAGAGGCGCGGCGCAATGATTTACAGGTGAAGGTTTCCATTCAGCCGAAATCCGTGACCACCCCCGCATCCAATCAACCACAGACAGCGACTGAACTCCTCATTGAGTACGTACGCAACGCCACTGCAACGGCACAAACTACCCCAACTCCTAACGATACTGTTGCAAAACCTGGGGAGTCACAGTTTGTTGGTCCGGTGTCACCAAAAGACTCGGCAACACAACCAAGTAGTACTTCTGATGCCAAAAATCAAACTCTACCTGGCACTCAAGAATTTAGCGATTTGAAGGGAGCACCACAAGAATTGCGGCAATACATACAGGACTTGGCAGCATTGGGTGTTTTGCCTCTAGAATCAAATGCTGCTAAGACCAATAGCACCACAAAAAACCAGTTTGAACCCAGTAAAATAATTACCCGCCAAGAATACGCTCGTTGGCTAGTTAGTGCTAATAATACTATGTATGCCAACAATCCAGCTAAGCAGATCCGCTTAGCATCAGAAAGTGTTCAACCAGCTTTTAGTGATGTGCCAAAAACAAATCCCGATTTCGGTGCAATTCAGGGATTAGCCGAAGCCGGATTAATTCCTAGTCCTTTGTCTGGAGATTCCACAGCAGTTCTGTTTCGTCCAGATGCACCCCTAACACGGGAGCAGTTGATTTTGTGGAAAATACCTCTCGATACTCGCCAAGCTTTACCAACAGCAAACTTAGATACAGTAAAGCAAACTTGGGGTTTTCAGGATGCAGCGAAAATTGACACCCAGGCGTTACGAGCAGTGTTGGCAGATTTCCAGAATGGAGAAAAATCGAATATCCGTCGTGTGTTTGGTTATACAACGCTCTTTCAGCCCAAGAAACCAGTTACTCGCTCTGAGGCTGCTGCTGCTTTGTGGTACTTCGGTACTCAAGGCGAAGGAGTATCTGCTCAAGATGCTTTGAAGTTAAAGCGATCGTAGGGTGGGTTTTCAAAGATTCGCTCAATTTACTTAGCGTGTTGCGCGTCTCGTGGGCATCAATGTCAGTTAATTTGGTACTCTACAGATCCCCACACATCCAAACCAGTTTGCCCAGTAAATCTGAGATAGGCTCCAAGGAATAGTCTTTCATGTCCACCGTCATTTGCTTGTGTTCAAGCTTGAGAAATCGCCATAACAGCCCACTACTAACACAGCCATAAACGGGTTTAGGTTCTTCTCCTGCCTGCTGGTTAAATTGCTGTGCCGCAACCATTTCCGCCATACACTGTCCCATTCCGCTGTTGATATCCGCTTTTTTCGCTTCTACCAGCACGACTACTGGAGACTCAATTTCTAATTGCTCGGGTGATCGGCTAATCAGAAAATCACAAATGCCAGAGAGTCCGACTTCAGCATTAACCGTGAAGTCCTGCCCTGAAAATAGACTCACTTGACGCTTGAGAAGCTTCCGGACTTCAACCAAAATCGGGCTAATTAGTAGTTCAGATTTTGCTTTCTCACTCGGCAGTGCAACCGCAAGCGGAAGGTTTTCTTCTAGCACCTCCAACAAGGTGGAAGTTGGTGCGACCGGAGAGATCGTCGGAAAGAAGGCGGTTCCTTCGATCGTCTGAATTCCAAATGCCTGCTTCACCTTACCAACCGTGAAATCGCTGTATGCCATAAGTCTTGCCCCATTGGAAGTGCAGGTGTTCGCCTCTTTATTCTAAGGGTTAGTCTTGTTGGGTGGAAAGCAACGAAGTGCCATGCAACGCCCAAGTCCTTTGAAAAGGACTATAAGGGAACTCCAACAAATAAATTATCCAATATTGTGGGGTGGGCATCCTGCCCGCCCAGTTGATAGGACGGGCAGGATGCCCATCCCACAAGAAATAGTTGAATATTTTTTTACTTGGAAATCCCTAAAACAATCCTGAGTCCACTTAAATGTGATGTTTCCCGTGCTGCAAATTTGGCTTTTCCCACACAAAACACTCATGGCTATGAAATTGCCCATTTAGGAGCGATCGCTAATTGTATGGATTTGTTACAAGTTTTTTGCGAAACAGAATTTGAATGATAGTTGATTAGTCAATGGTCAAATTACTGTTTTCAAGAGTAACGATGTATTAAACCTATCCAGTTAAGACCCGTAATTATCTAAAATAATCCCAGAACGGTTAAGAATAAGGTTTCAGCAAACAAATGCCTAAAACAGTTACCGATGTAATGAGCAGTGATCCGATTGTAGTAAAGCCTGAAACTCCTTTAAATGAAGCTGTTAAAATTCTGGCAGAACGACGCATTAGCGGGCTACCTGTTGTGGATGATGCTGGTAAATTGGTGGGCATTATCTCGGAAACGGACTTAATGTGGCAAGAAACTGGTGTGACTCCTCCGGCATATATCATGTTTCTTGATAGCGTCATCTATTTGCAAAATCCTGCCACCTATGAACGTGACCTACACAAGGCATTGGGGCAAACTGTTGGGGAAGTTATGAGCAAAAACCCCATTACTATTTCCCCTGACAAAACTGTCAGAGAAGCTGCTAAAGTCATGCAAGATCACAACGTTCACCGCTTGCCAGTACTTGACAGCGAGGGTCAAGTCATTGGTATCCTCACCCGTGGTGATGTTATTCGGGCAATGGCAGCAAGTCAAGATTAGTTATTGGTTAGTGGTTAGTGGCTAAGGTCAGACTGGTAAAAATTGACAATTAGCAATTAGCAACCAACAACTAACCACTAACAAAATATCTTTAAAAAGTGAGATAAATAAATGAGTATTACTCCTGAATCTGTTAAGCAATTGCTCAGTTCTGAGGATTTGGGCGATCGCTTGCGTGCAGTTAATCAAATCCGGCAGTTAGAACCAGCCATTGGTTTTGAGTTGATTCAACGTGCTGTGAAGGATCCCCATGCCCGTGTCCGATATTCAGCCGTCAGTCAAATGGATACCCTCGGCGGACAGGATTTAGATTTGTCGTTGAATATGTTGCGCGGTTTGCTTAAGGACCCTGAAACAGATGTACAAGCAGCAGCAGCAGACTGTTTGGGTGCTCTCAAGCTACATGCAGCTTTTGAAGATTTACAAAATCTTTACCAAACCACGCAGGAGTGGATAGTCAAATTCAGTATCGTCGCTACGTTAGGAGAGTTGGGAGATCCAAGAGCCTTTGAGTTACTTAAGGTGGCGCTCTCCTCAGAGAATGAATTAGTACAAACTGCTGCCATTAGTTCCCTCGGTGAGTTGGGAGATCCGCAGGCTGTGCCCTTGTTAGCTCCCTATACTACAAATCCAGATTGGCAAATACGCTACAGACTTGTACAATCCCTGAACGTTTTGGGTGGTGCAGATGCCAAATCTCTATTAGAAACTCTGGCAAATGATCAAGTAGAAGCAGTTGCAACTGAAGCCAAAAAAGCTTTAAACTCATCCCACCCCTAAAAGGAGTGGGATTTCGTGGGCATGGGGCATGGG
>CAZZXJ010000278.1:0-8037 GCA_964657905.1 uncultured Stigonema sp. | reverse complement strand
ATATGAGAACTGCTATAGATGAACTGCGCCAACAATTGACCGAATTATTCGGTCAGCCGAGCAAGCGGTTCTCCTCCTGTTTAACGAGGGTATAGCACTCACAGCTGGCTTGTTCTAAGCGAGGATAGTCGAGGATAGTCATTTGACCGCGACTGTAGCGGATCAGCCCCGCCTTTTGAAGTATGCCCGCAACCACTGTCACACTGGCACGGCGCACGCCCAGCATTTGGGAGAGGAACTCTTGGGTAATTGGAAACTCGTCTGAGTTCACACGTTCGCTAGTCATTAGCAGCCAGCGGCAGCATCGCTGTTCAACTGAGTGGTGGGAGTTGCAGGCAGCCGATTGCGAGATCTGGACGATCAGCGCTTGCGTGTAGCGCCGCAGTAGTCTGGAAAGCGCGACATAAGGTTTGACCGAGGCGAGGAACACATCTGCCTTCATGCGAATCGCATCGCCAGGAACCTGCACGATCGCCCTAAGAGGCGTTGTCTCGACTCCCAAAAATACGGAGATTCCCACCATTCCTTCGTTGCCCACCAAACCAACTTCAGCGACTGTGTTGTCAGACATGATGGAGATCAGAGATACTACGCCATTATTAGGAAAATAGACGTACTTGATGAGTTCTCTGGGTTCGTAGAGGACTTGCTTGAAAGGCAGGGAGACGTGAGTTAAGTTGGGAAGGAGACGTTCGTATTCCTGACTGGGTATGGCTAGCAGCAGCCGATTCTTAACTCCAATCTGGAGGTTAGATGGCACAGACATGATTATTTATCCTTGAGCCAGTCTTGTTTAAAAAAAACAGCTAGCGGCACAAGAAAAGGACAATATTACCCAGTCCCTATGTCTACAGATGAATTCTCTAAATAACTTGGTTGACGCGCTTGTTACTTAATTAACTATTATAACAAACTATCAGGTAGATAAGCGGACAAAAGTGATATATTAGTTGTGAGTGCGTTCGCCTACATGGGTCGAAAAGTTTAGCCAGATAGCTATTAAGGGCGAAAAGCTAATCCCGACTTCTAGCGAGAATCTCCGGTCTAAAGACACGGAGATAGGCTCAATTAATCCTAGTACTCAAGCAACTGAGGTGGATAACTGGAGTGACCTCGATTTGCAGCTTGCTGCTGACCAGATTGTCTTGGATCGATACGCCCCGGTCGGTGTGATCATCGATCAGGAGATGGAAATTCTGCAATTCCGGGGGCAGACGGGCGCTTATCTGGAACCTGCTTCTGGCAAAGCAAGCTTCAATCTATTAAAGATGGCTAGAGTTGATTTGTTGCTATTACGCAGCGCCATTTACCAGGCAAAAAGGCAAGATGAGAGCGTCAGAAAAGAAGGATTGCTCTTAAAATCCAATAACCAGGTTAGAACTGTCAACGTTGAGGTGATTCCGTTTAAGGCTCCCACCGGGAGAAAGCGCTACTTTTTAGTCTTGTTTGAGGAAGCGACTCCGTCCGCGATTACCAAGTTAGAGGAAGTTCAAGCCAGCTTGCACACAAAGGGGAAGCAGACACAACTAGAGCAGGAGAATGCTCAACTGAAACAAGAGCTTGCTACCACAAAAGAATATTTGCAATCGATTATTGAAGATCAGTCAGCCACAAATGAATCGCTTCAGGTTGCAAGTGAAGAGATTTTATCGAGCAATGAGGAGTTGCAAAGCACCAATGAGGAACTGGAGACGGCGCAAGAAGAAATTCAGGCAACGAATGAAGAACTGAACACTGTTAACGAAGAACTCCGCCATCGAAATCTGGAATTAAACCAGATCAACAATGATTTGCAGAATCTGCTCAACAGTATTAATATCCCCATTCTGATGCTGAGCGGTGACCAGCGAATCCGGCGTTTCACATCGGGTGCAGAGCGAAACTTTAACTTGATACCAACAGATGTGGGACGACCGTTTAGGGATATTCAACCCAAAATTTCTATCCCCAACTTAGGGCAATTAATCAAAGAGGTGATTGACACGCCCACTGTTAAAGAGCAAGAAGTGCAAGACCAGGAGGGTTACTGGTATCACTTGCGAATCCGACCCTATAAGACGATGGAAAATCAGATCGATGGGGCGGTGATTGGATTGATTGATATTAACTCGCTCAAACGCAGCGCGGTGCTGCTGGAAGAAGCACGGGATTACGCCGCCGCCATTGTAGATACTGTGCGGCAACCCCTGGTGGTGCTGGATGCAGACTTACGAGTCATCACAGCAAATCGGTGTTTCTATAAGATGTTTCAAGTTTCACCAGACAGAACAGAGGGGCAACTCATTTTTAAGGTGAGGAATGGGCAGTGGAATATTCCCCGTTTGCGATCGCTGCTAGAAGACATTCTTCCCAGCAACACCCAATTCCAAGATTTTGAAGTGACTCAGGTCTTTGACCCCATCGGATCTCGCACCATGTTGCTCAATGCTCGCAAAGTCTTGGAAGATGAGGATCGGCAAATGATTCTGTTGGCGATGGAAGACATTACTGAGCGTCAGCAAGCCCAGGAGCAGATCCTCACATCCCTGCGAGAAAAAGAAGTCTTGCTCAGAGAAATTCACCATCGCGTGAAAAACAATCTGCAAATCATTTCCAGTCTGCTCAGTCTCCAAAGCAATCGCATAGCAGACCCCCAGGCGAGTGAGGGCTTTGAGGATAGCCAGAATCGGGTCAGGGCCATGTCACTCGTCCATGAAATCTTGTATCAATCTGACAATTTTGCTAAAATTAACTTTGCGGAATACGCCCAAAATCTGGTGACCAATTTGTTCAGTAGCTACACAACTCACTCTAATGCGATCGCGCTTAAGGTAGATGTGCAGCCTGATATTGTGATCAATACTGATAAAGTCGTTCTCTGCGGCTTGATCATGAATGAACTGGTGACCAATGCCTTAAAACATGGTTTTCCAGAAGGCAGAAGTGGGGAGATATTAGTGACGCTGTCGGCGAGTCCCGGCGACCTTTTGACGCTGACGGTGGGCAATAACGGGGAGAGTTTACCCGCAGACTTTAACCTGCAAAACCTGCAATCCATGGGACTTAATTTGGTCATGACCTTAATCCAACAGCTTAAAGGAACCCTAGAGTTGGAGAGAAGCGACAAAACCATTTTCAAGATCACATTTGCAGCATCTATTTAATGTGGGTTTTATACTCTCTGGGGCCGTCATGACCAAAATATTAATTGTTGAAGACGAGAATATTGTTGCCTGGGATATTAAAGAAGCGTTAGAAAAGCTAGGACATACGGTTGTCGCGAGCGTTGTTTCTGGGGCAGAAGCGATTCAAATCGCTGCTACAGCCAGACCCGATGTGGTGTTGATGGATATTCGGCTAGAAGGAGATATGGACGGCATCGCGGCGGCGGCGGAAATCTACAGTCGCTTTGATATTCCAGTGATCTATCTCACCGCCCACGCCGACGATCATACTCTAGAGCGAGCTACCGCCACAAACCCCTTTGGTTATCTCGTCAAACCCTTTCGGCAAAGAGAGTTACACACTACAATTCAGGTTGCCTTGCGGCGACATCAGCAAGAGTTTGAGTCCAACGCTGTTAAACAACAGTTTGCCACCACCCTGACGAGTATTGGAGACGCGACCATTGCCACTGATTGTAATGGAACCGTGACATTCATGAATCCGGTGGCTGAACAGATCACGGGTTGGCAACAGCAAGAGGCGCTGGGTAAGGATGTGAATCTGGTTGTCGATCTTGTGCATGCGTCAGACCGAGAAGCGATCAAAAATCCCGCAATCCAGGCAATGCGATTGGGTTATGCGGTGAGTTTGCCGGAGGGTAGCCTGCTACGTACCAAAGATGGTTTAGAGAAGTGGGTAGGTGATACGGCAGCCCCAATCAAAAACAACCATGGCGAAATCATTGGCAGTGTTGTGGTTTTTAAGGATATCACCTCACGCCAAAAAGCGCAAGCAGAATTACAGCAGCGCAACCAAACCCTGGAACATTTCCAGTTGAGTTTAATCTCCCAGATCCAGGAGCAGAGCGCTCAACTACGTTCGGCGATCGCCACGCAAGCCGGGGTCCCTTTAACCCAAGCGCGAGATCATGCTGACTTAGAAACCCTCAACCGCCAACTCGAAGCGTTAGAGCGCACGCAAAGCAACCTGATTGCAATGGTGGCTCATGAGCTGCGGACTCCTTTATCGACCATCTGCATTTGCTTAGAGAGTTTAGCCGATGAACCAAATATGCCGTCTGCGTTGCAGCAGACCATGCTGGAAATGGGGTTGGGTGATGCAGAGCGTCTTCGTCTCCTTATTCAGGATTTTCTCACGCTCTCTCGACTTGAAAGCAATTCAACACGCTGGCAGTTGGAGTCTCTCTCGCTCCAAGAATGCCTGGATTTAGTCCTGAGCAACATCACGGCTCACGGCATATCAAAAACTTTGCCCAAAGTTGTGCTGGATTTGCCCCATCACCTGCCACGGCTTCAGACAGATTTTGAAGGACTGATCGAAGTCTTAACAAAACTGCTCGATAATGCCTGCAAGTTCACAGACAAGAGTGGACAAATTACCATTGGTGTCCAAGTTCTGGGTCTTGAAGAATCGGTTGGTCACTCAGCCACGACTCAAGAGAAAGCTTCAATGCTAGAGGTGATCATTGCAGATACCGGTCGCGGCATTGAACCTAGTCGGTTAGAAGCCGTCTTTGACCGTTTCTATCAAGAAGAAGGGTACCTCCAACGCACTGCCGGAGGAACTGGATTGGGTCTAGCAATTTGTCGTCAACTTGTTCAACTCATGAAGGGAGAAATTTGGGCAACCTCTACAGGCAAAAATCAGGGGAGCGAGTTTCACTTCACAGTTCCCATTGCCCTGGCAGTTGAATCGCCAAGCAATTTGCTTGTATCAGAAAGATAGTACCCAACGTCTGTGCTCTTGCCTCTCCACCAAAGCACCACAGCAGGAACCACACCAAGTACTAAGCCAAGGGTAACTGGGATGACAAAGCCAGATCCGAAGCTGAGTCCGGCGGCAAAGGCAAAATAGCGGTACACTGAGTTGCGATTACACTAGAAATTTTGGTAGCTAGCAAATATGCCTTATCCAGGTTGGCTTTATATAAGTTCACTTTTTGCCCAATGACAAGTTATTGCACACCAAGTTTCTCCAGTGTTGTGGCAAGTCGGTTTATTATGAACGCTATCGTACTAATAATTAGCATAGCATGTACGCTTGTGTACAAAGCCAGTTTATTATAAGAATTATTTATGCAAACGACCAATCAGCAGACATTTTGGTAGAATTTGCAAGATAGCATCTCTGTTTGTGTCTTGAGAAAAGACGCACATACACATGACGAAGATATTAATCGCTGAAGACGAGAATATCGTTGCCTGGGATATCAAAGAAGCTTTAGAAAAACTAGGACATACGGTTGTAGGGAGGGTTGTTTCTGGGGTTGAAGCGATTCAAACAGCCGCCGCCACCCGCCCCGATCTGGTGTTGATGGATATTCGGCTAGAAGGAGACATTGATGGAGTTGCGGCGGCGGCAGAAATCTATAACCGCTTCCATATTCCAGTGGTCTATCTCACTGCCTACGCCGACGATCATACTCTAGAGCAAGCGACTGCCACAAACCCCTTCGGTTATCTCGTCAAACCCTTTCAGCGCAGAGAGCTACACACCACGATTCAGGTTGCCCTACGGCGATATCAGCAAGAGTTTGAGTCCAACGCCGTTAAACAACAGTTTCAGTTGAATTTAATCTCCCAACTCCAAGAGCGATCTGCTCAGTTGCAGCAGGCGATCGCCTATACCCACCTCATGAGTCAAGTCCTCGATCAGGTTCACACCGCCTCGAACGAACATCAAATTCTACAAACCGTGATTCAGGAGTTAGGTTTCGCCCTAGATGCAGATTACTGCTGGATCGCTCTTTACGATCGCAAGTACGCCACTGCAACAATCACCTACGAATATATCAGCAGCGATCAACCAGTGAAGCACTCAGCCATCGGCATCCAGATAGACCGACAACGTTACTCCCGTTTCTACCGCCATCTGCTTGAGAAGCAATCTTGGCTATCTCCACCCCAAGCCATCCTACCAGTGCCCTACCAATCCCTTTTGGCTCTGGCAAATCAGATGCTGATTTGCCCAATTTCCCAGCCTCAAGGGACTTTCCAGGCAGAGAATCAACAGACCATCGGGGAAGTTGGCATCTTGACTACTGGCAAGCCGCCTTGGTGTCTACCCCAGGCATCGCTCATTTCTCAAATCATCAGCTATGCAGTGAGTTCCTGTGGTTTCCCATTTCCCTAGCCAAGAGCGAAACCCTTGTTATCCCCTGCCTTGAGTTGTAATTTTTTTTAATTTCCGACAGCTTATAACTATGTGACACTATTAAATGCGGAATGTTGTATCTATCAAAGTGTTGATTTAAGTGCTGATTTACTTTATTTATTCTCTATAAAATGACAGATTTAATTATTGATTTATTTTGTGAACATGAATATAAGTTCCAATGTACGATAGGGTACGTAGCCTAAAAATAGCAAAGCCGCAACCAGCCGCCACGCCAAGATTGAAACTTTTGGTATGTAAGCCTTGCATAAATTTTTGTTTTGCTTTCAAATGAGCTTTACACCTGCTGCATTTTATTTCTAAAGACTTTGCTATGTGAAGACTATAGACGTTAAATACGAGATGGTTACACCTTGGCTACTTTTAAGCCTGTGTTACATTCTTCACCATCATTTATAAACGAGCAAATTCAACTTTGTACTGTTGAATTTGCCAGATATTTTCATGATAAGTCGTTGATTGTTTGACAATCAGTCGTTTTTTACGAAATGTTTTGATCTCGCTTAAAAATCAATACGAATCGTAGTCAAATAAAGTCAATTAGAGGCAAAATGTCTTACAAGTTAATTAACTTAACATTACCAATTGTAGTTAAAGAGATTAAAAATGCCTTAGATGATTTTCCTGAATATCCTTATCAAGTAGCCTTTTCTCTTCCTGAATTGCGGCAAAAGCTCATTGCCCATGTCCTCAGTCACATTCCCAATCGCTATGCAGTCGAGGGGGTACACTCACCACCGACAGACCCTTCATACCCTTCTTCTTTAGAGCAGCGGTTGTACATGGAAACAGTGATTCGCGGGAGTATACTTCATCTCCTTCGTGAGAATGCCGACCTACTGAGTCGCCAGATTCCTCAAGTAGAGAACTCAGACTGTCAACCCTATAATTCGTAATTATTTGTTCATCGATCTTAATCACCATGAACCTGTCAGAAACCGCTCAAGAGTTTTTTACATCTGTCTTAGAGAAGTTGGGATTAGCTTGGTGGGTCGAAGTTGTCACAGAACAGCCAAATTGTACCTACTACTTTGGACCGTTTGCGAGTGCCAAGGAAGCTAAACTGGCCCAACCGGGCTACATTGAAGACCTTCTCCAGGAAGAAGCACTCGGAAAGCGCGATCGCCAGCAAGCGATGCAAGCCTTGGAACCTAACTAGTTTTGAGGACGAATTAGCACAGAGTATCTGATCGGATGCCACCAATTCCCCAAAGTTTGCACAGCCATTGAACCAATACTTTTCGGTTAGTCCGATAGTTGTTTTGCTGAAAATAAAGGAAAAAAATCATGAATTTAACAATAGGATGCGGAGGCTTTATAGCGTGATTTTATAACCTTGATTCTCTATAATTCAAAACCATATATATAGCAATCCTATAGGACTTACGCACTATACGCTCTTGAGCATCATGTGGATAACGGAATTCGGTCGTTTCATCTCGTAGAATTGACCACATGGTAAGGGCGCGGAAACCGCGCCCCTACGGTAAGGTGGTCTACCCAAATGAATATTGCGCTCCGCAGCCTGACTCATTCCACTGCATACTGGACTATTTCTGTCAATGCGTAAGTCCTATCCTATTTGAATTGTGAAAATGCGTTGCCTCAGAAACCCGGTTTCTCCGCGTTCACGCTCTTATTTAGCAATACGGTTCAGTTAGGGCTGATCGGTAGGAATTTAAATCGGTGTAGAGACGC
>CAZZXJ010000277.1:0-8043 GCA_964657905.1 uncultured Stigonema sp. | reverse complement strand
GACCAATGACCAATGACCAATGACTAAACTGTTAACTGTGTGACAGCAATTTTACCTGAAAAACATACATCGACATCGCTGCCCGGGGTGCGATCGCGCTTGGCATATTCTCCTACATAGTAAAAGTCATTGCCCTCAATCTGGTAGTTGACGGGCAACGGTTTTGTACTGGGTTGACAAAACACAACTTCTGGGTCTGGTTCTCCTGGTAGCAAATGAGGCAAATTCACATTCCAGAAGGTTCCTGGTTGTAGAGGACGGTTGAGTAAATCAGCTAAAACTTGAGCAGTCCACTGTGCCGCGACATCCCAATCAACATTCAGCTTGCCTTTGCGATAGTGCGAAACTGCAATTCCGGGAATGCCATGGATTGCTGCTTCCCGCACCGCAGCGACAGTGCCCGAAATATAAGCATCCACTCCCATGTTGCCTCCAGCATTGATACCAGATATGACAAATTTGATATTTTGACAAATATGTGTTGTGGCGATGCGGACACAATCGGCGGGAGTACCGGCAATAGCATACTCACGATCAGAGCGACGGTGGACGTGAATCGGTCCACGCGTGGTGACTTGATGTCCACAGCCAGATAGATGGTCTTTGGGAGCAGCTATAATAACGTCTTTGCCATCTACAGCTTTAAGAAGCGCCCGAATTCCAGGGGCGTCTACTCCATCATCGTTGGTTAGAATCAGTGTCATAAATTGTCTTGGTTGGCTGGTATGGACGCAAGCAGCAGTACCCATTCTCAAGCATATCTGCTTTTTTGACTAAGAACGGGGTGCGGAGTGTATCGTGCTTCGTTATGCGCGTACGAGTTCCACCGACCTACTCGGGAAAGCGCGAACGCTCTTCGCGTCGTGGAGAACAAAGAAATATTTGTTCCCTAGAAGAGCGCAGCTTTTCGGAAACAAGACGTCCTTTGAACAACCACGACGATTCATCTATGGGGTTAAGCGCACTCCGCACTTCTTTTTTTGACTAACTCCCCTGGCTCTTGCCTCGGGGATTCTTTCTACCTTGGAAAATTGTGGCAATGGAAATCATGCCCGACCACGTGCATTTATTTATCAACGCAAAGCCGACGGACAGCCCCTCGATCATTATGAATCGTGTTAAAGGCAGGGCATCGCATTTTTTACGCAAGGAGTTTCCAGAACTTCTCAAGCTACCAACACTCTGGACTCCAAGTTACTTTGTATCTACCGCAGGCAATATTTGCACAGAAACGGTAAAAAGATATATCGCACAGCAGCGTGAATAGCTAACGTCGTTCAGGCGTAAACGCCTTCACCCGTTTTCATCTAAGAGCCTAAAGTACGGAGTTCGGACGCACAAGCGTCCTACTCCTCAAGGGTTTTCAACGGGTTTTCTTATAAAATCTGCCTAACCCATGCCACATAACCAAGACCCATCAATTTATTAAAACATGTATTTTTTTGTCAAGGTGATTTATAATTAAATTATGATTTACTTACCGCAACTAAAATACGCACTTTAGGAGAGCGTTATGTGATTAAAATGCTGTAGAAGCGCTTGCTTAGGAGCTATTCCAAACTAGGCACGCGACTGAAGTAAAAGCTGAAAAACTTGCTATTGATGGCTTCCAGTCATACGAATACCAAGCTTTTGGGTCACTATAGTTTTTTGCCAATTCAAAGTGAGTTTTTTTTATGCTTAATAGTCCGTTGCGTGAAGAACCTCGTGGGCAGCGAGCCGCTGTCATTCGCTCAAATCATGAGTTTTTTCTATTAGAATGGCTAAGGTCAACTGGTCGCCTCATAGAGCGCGAACCTCAAGAATCTGAGTTTCTAAATGAAGTAGAAGAAATATCAGAGATGATAGAGGTTGATGATATCCCTTACGAGCTTGAAGATGACGACGCTGAAATGGAAATAGAGTAAGAGTCTTCCTGCCTTTCACGCCTACAAGACCGCACTCTTGGAATTAAAAATTAAAAATTAAAAAAGCTTACATTATTAAGTCTTTTGACTTCCGTGCAGCGGTACTAGACAGTTAAAAATAAGTTCAAACAAGCGTCTACGTACACATATTTCTCTCCTGACTCCTGACTCCTTGTCCTAAAGGCTTTTCGTCATTATTATCGGCAGCCTGATCACAAAAGTTGTGCCCTGACCAACGGTACTCTCAACGTTAATTTTACCCCCTTGCAGATCGACACATTGCTTAACGATCGCCAGTCCCAAGCCTGTGCCGGGAATTTTGCCGACGTTCTTAGCCCGGTGGAAGGGTTCAAACAGCTTTGCTTGGGCTTCGATGGGAATTCCAATTCCCTGATCTTGTACCCGAAAACAAATAGTATCTTCCTCCCAACAGAGTCTTAGCGATACGACACCACCTGCTGGTGAGTACTTGATCGCATTAGAAAGCAGATTGTTCAGCAAATGCCACAGGAGTTTTTCATCGAGACACGCAACACGATGTTCACTATCTGTGGAAAATGTCAAGGTGTGTTGCTCTGGTGCGCTTAACTGCATAACTGCAACCTGTTCTTGGCAGAAGCTGACTACATCCATTTGTGCAGGATTGCATTCAAGTTTGCCAGATTCAGCCTGCCCTAGTGTGAGTATTTCTTCTAATAAGTGAGTTAAGGTCTTCATGGCAGATTCAATGCGCTTTATTTGATTTTGTTTTTTCTGTTCTGGCATCTGATCGCCGTAGTATTTCAGGATTTCCGTCCCTAGCTTGATTGCTGCCAAGGGATTACTAAACTCATGCGCTGCCATGCACAAGTACTGAGATTTTAGTTGGGTTTGGGACTCAGCAGCTTGCTTTTGGGCTTGGGCAGCAACGAGAGCCTTTTGAACATCGACCTCTGCTTGGTGACGAGAGACGGCAATATCTATGGTGGTGGCAAGTATCCTTTCATCAAAGGGCTTTAAGATGTAGCCAAAGGGTTGCGTGGCTTTCACTCGTTCCAAGGTGGATCTGTCAGCATTAGCAGTCAAGTAAATTACAGGCACTTGGAAGCGAGACTGAATCGCCACAGAAGCTTCTATACCGTCCATTTCACCTGCTAGTCGGATATCCATTAACACTAGGTCAGGCTGCACCGATTCAACCTTGTGAATGGCATCTTCCCCCGATGCTACCAGGGCGGCAACACTATATCCCAGATATTCCAGGGTTTCTCTGAGGTCATCAGCAACTAGCTGTTCGTCTTCAACAATTAAGATTCTCATATCGATCATCTAACAACAAAAGTAATGTGAAAGGTAGTACCGTGACCGTGTTCAAGGCTGATGTTTCCTTTGAGTTGTTTGGTCAGGTTACGTACAATCCTCAAGCCGAGGGAGTTGCTATTTTGCCAGTCTAAAGTTTCTGGAATGCCGATACCACTATCCCCAACTTTTAGGGTCACTGTATTGTCTATGGATAACTGGAGACTAATGGTAATCTCACCCTTGTTTCCATTAGGAAAGGCGTACTTAAGGGAGTTGGAAACAAGTTCGTTAATCATCAGTCCGCAGGGAATAGCAGTATCAAGGGTCAGCTTGAGTCCATTGGTTTCAATTTTGAGAGCAACGGTTCGGCTGACCCCATAACAGCGGAAAAGGTTATTAGTCAGGCTGCGGATGTATTCGCCAAAGTCGATTTGGGAAAAATCCGGCGACTGGTAGAGATGTTCGTGAATCAGTGCCATTGATTGCACCCGATTTTGGGATTCTTGGAACAGGAGCAAAGTCGCTTCGTCTAGAGGTCGTCTGGACTGCATTCGGAGGAGGCTGGAGATAATTTGCAAGTTGTTTTTCACTCGATGGTGAATTTCTTTAAGCAGGGTCTCTTTTTCTTCTAGCGATCGCCTGATGTTCTCTGCCAGTCTGCGAAACTTTGCTTCGCTTTGCCGCAGTTCATCTTCTATTTGCTGACGTTTAACAATTTCGTTTGTGCGCTCTTGAACTTTAGCTTCTAGCTGTGTATTAAGGATTTGCAAATTTTGGTAGAGTTCTGCCTGTTGAATGGCGATCGCCAGCTGTACCGACAGTTGATCGAGTAGATCTATTTCTGATTGCTGCCATTGGCGCGGGGCAAAACACTGTTGAACGATAAGTCTACCCCAAAGGGGAGGGTGATCAACGTTTAGCCAAGAGCTACCAACTTCTGGCTCCTGAGTAGATGAACATGAAACAATCGGGACAATCAAATGCGCTACATGCTGAAATTGTTCCAGCCATTGGATATGACACTCAGAAAATCCAGCTTCATAAATGTTGGGGATCGCACACCATTTGCCTTGGGGATAGCCTGGGGCAGCATGTTCACAAAAGAAGGTATCTTGAAGTTGGGTATTCAGGAAGGTTTTGCATTTAGGTACAACAGATTCCGCGACAATCTTGCCACTCATGTCAGCGTGAAACTGGTAGACAAGCACCCGGTCAGCCTTGAGAAAGTTACGGACTTCATCCACTGCCGTATTGAGAACGGTTTCTAAGCTTAAGGATTGACGAATACGCAGCGCGATCATCCCAATCAACCGTTGCTGTTCCTGCTGCTGCTCTAGCTGCTGCATCAGGCGTACTCGCTCCATGACCGTATGAGAAGCACGATTGAGAGCTTCACGAGTGAGCCTACTCTTGACCAAGTAATCTTGCGCACCGCTTTTCATCGCCTGAACTGCGGTAGTTTCATCCCCCTGTCCAGACAGCATGACCACGGGAATCAGGTTCCTGCCAGTTTGTAGTTTTAGTTCTTCTAAGAACTTTAGCCCGTTTGCATCTGGCAAGAAAAAATCCAACAGAATCAGATCGGGCATTGTCTGTTGACAACACTTGATCGCTTCTAGCCCCGATTCAAATTCAACAATTTTATATACGTATTGGCTATTACACTCTAGGAAGCGACGATAAACCATTCGGTCTTCCCGTGAGTCATCAATAATGAAAATCGTGCGTTGATTATCTTTCATGATTGGCGATCAACATTGACAGGTAAATTACAGCAGTTTTCGACTGAGTAAGATCAAGTCAGGTTTATTACTCATAACCCCCGTAAAACCCCTCCCCGCCTTCGTCACCCCTAAGCCCTTGCGCTTAGGGGTTGGGGGTGGGGTTATTTTATAAGAAAAATGCTGAAAACCCTTGAGGAGTAGGAAGTATGAAGTCCGAACTCCGTACTTCAGGCAAGGGATGAAAGCTAATAGTAGCCCAAAGGCTACCATGATACTATAATAGTGCCATATTCAGAAGCAGCGATGAGATACACACATTTTCCGAGATCAAACTAAACTACCTTCGCTCTTTGGAGAATCAGGAAGGAATTGGGTTTAGTTTTTTGTTTGCAGAAAGTAAGTAGGCTGCTGCCATTGGCCCTTACAAACGGTAGGAGCGCCATTATTAAGATATTGATATTCCATCAAGATGTAAATTGCTATATCTTTAAGCTGGCAATGTAAAATAGAAGGTGCTGCCCTCACCATAGGTAGACTTAACCCAAATATTTCCACCGTGCCGTTCGATGATTTTTTTGACGATGGTCAATCCTGCCCCCGTACCACCGCCATATTTACTTGGAGCATGGAGTCGCTTAAAAATCCGAAAGATGGTGTCCAAATGTTTTTGGCGAATGCCAATGCCATTGTCCCTGATGTAAAACGTCCACTTGTAACCATTGTCCGATAACGTATGTTGGGGAGCATCTGAAGATTCTAAATATCCAAATTCCACCCATTTCTCAGGGTTGTCATTGTATTTGAAGCCATTCCCAATCAAATTCGTTAAGACTTCCTCAAGTAAGAGGTGATCGCCTTGTATATTCGGTAAGGATTTGGGAATACGGATATCTATATTGGCGTAGCCTTGGCTCATGCGCAATACTTCAGAAACATTCTTCACCAATTCGTTGAAATCGATCAACTGCATATTCAATTCCTGTCTTCCGAGGCGAGAAAAATGCAGTAGGGAATTAATCAAATCCTCCATGCGCTTTGTCAAGCGGACTAAAGTTTCTAACTTGGCAACTCCATCCTCATTCAAGACCATGCCGTAATCTTCTAGCAAAAACGTAGAGTAGTTGTGAATACCTCGTAATGGCTCCTTCAAATCATGGGAGGCGATGTAGGAAAAAGCATCCAACTCGCTATTACTGCGTTCTAATTCCAAATTAATTGCTGCTAGTTCCTCGGCTTGGCGGAGTACAATCTCCATAATCGCACTCCTCAGTTCAATCGCCCCATCAATTTCACCCTGCTGCCAAGGGAGAGACTTGTGGCGGACTATTTCTTGCCACTGTTCAAAGGACTTGCGTGGAATAAGCTTTACTTCGCCATCGGCTTCTACTAAGATTGGCTTGTGAGGATTCCCTGCCCAATTCACCTGTTGCAACATTTCTGAGCGAAACCACAATACATAATTGTTGCGAATCCGGGTGATGGAAAGGGCAAGCATTCCACTAGCTACGTCTTTAAACTTGATCGCCTCAGAATAGAGTTCCGGTAGGGAATTGGTAACAAACAGATCATTTTGGAACTTGTTACCCAGCCAAGTAATCAGGTCATAGATTTCTGACTCATTCGGTGTTTGACCAATGGTTGTTAATTGACCATTCACACATACTACCGCGCCCTCAGCGTTTACCAGCTTGAGTAAATTGGCTCGGTTTTGAACTAAGGCATCGGTAAAATCATGGGATCGGGCAACGGTATCAATAAATTTGGTTTGAATAGACTTTAAGTGTAATTTGCTATCTAAATTTTCATTCTCTTCCTTAGAGGTGAGTTCCAAAGACATCAGCTGTCCTAAAAACTCACAGACTGTTCTGATTTCATAGGGTACAAACCGAGTACTTTGATGATGGCAAGCAATTAATCCCCAGAATTTTTTATTTTTGATTAGTGAAATTGACATGCTTGCTCCTACCCCCATGTTGTTGAGATATTCAATGTGAAGTGGAGAAACACTCCTTAAGACACTGAAACTCAAATCCAGGGGGGATGAGGGGGAGAACTCCTGACTCTCTTTTGAAATAATCGCCACAGGCTGATAGTTAACATCGGGAATTAAGCGCAGCGGATTGATCGTATATAGATGTCTCGCCTGTTTGGGAATGTCAGAATCTGGGTAGTGTAAGCCGAGGTAAGACTGCAACTGCTCATGTGTATCTTCGGCAATTACTGCACCAGAACCGTCCGAGTCAAACCGATAGACCATGACTCGCTCAAAGCCTGTAATTTTTCTCACTTCTTTGACAATCACGGCACACAACTCACTCAAATTTGATACCTGTTGCATTTTTGTGAGTGCGCTTTTCGTAAAAGTGTAAAAGTTTACAAATCCACTTGTTTGATCAGCACTAAAGGTTTCAAGTTCCAGAATCAGATAGTTCTGTTCGGAACGGTGAATCACCCCATTAAACGCAGTGGTTTTTCCCTGGCTTTGAATAAAGAGTTTTAAGGGGTTGATATGTTCAAAATCTCCTTGAAGACAGCCTTGAATGGCAGCGATTTGCTCAGTATCAACCAGATGTGATAAATGCTTTCCTAATAACTCGTGAGGTGTAACACCAAAAAAATACTCAGTGTTATTGCTGATATGGATAATTTCCAGGTCTGGTGATAATCCAAAAAGGATGCCATGGGGCTGGATTGAACCAGGAATGTGAATCTGCTCGCGATCGCAATTCGTTAAATTAACATTCTCAGCAGTAATCAACTCTTGTAAATTCATAAAACCTCACAGTCAGGGTGAAAAACGCACCAAGCCAAAAGTGCCATAAAATATCTGTTAATTGTGAAATTGTCTACTTTGCCAGTATTTCATTAAAACTTTCACCGAAATTGCTTTGCCTTCTTTGGCAAAGGCATTTCGGTAAATAAAAAGTTATTTAAGAATCGCCCTCAGACTCTTATGTCTGGGGCTACACAAACAAAGTCCGCCTGCGCGGACTGCCTGAAACCCTTGCCTTGCGGGTTTAGTTTGTATAGCCGCGATTTCCAATCGCCTGGTATTTCTGACATAGTGGGATGCTCCCGAATAAACTGAACTATGTGAAGAAAAGTAAAGCTCATAAGTTCGCTCGTAGTAA
>CAZZXJ010000276.1:0-8050 GCA_964657905.1 uncultured Stigonema sp. | reverse complement strand
GACAAAGCACAGCTTTGGCGGGGTGGGGTGGAGTGGGAATTATAAGTGATTTACCTGACATGATATTATATCATGTTCGCTCGAATACTTATAATAAGCGACCTTTCCACGCCAGTCGCTTAAGGAGGGAAACCCTCCGGCAGCGCTGGCTCCCTAACCCCTCCCTTAATAGGGGAGGGGAGACTTTGACGCAAGTCAAAGGCGGGGAGAGGTGAAACCTGCTGTAAGTTATTTACCGAACATGATATTACTACTCTTTAAAATTCCATAAAAAATCTTACATTGTATTGGTCGATACATGATAAAACTTTAGTGCTACTGCTAATCTACACCAGAAGGTTTAAGCATCATGGGTTACGAATACAGCAACGCAGATATCCGCTCTATTCTTAGTGGCTTGGGATTTTTAGGAAAAGATTGCGCGTCACGCGGTGGAAGTGCTGGAGACGTTGATCACTTTCCAGTAATATATAATAATTCTTCCTTAGACCCTTTTTGCGTAAAAGATGCAATCCAACAGTTTCAGAAAAATTATCACATCAACCCTGCTGATGGTAATTGGACAGAGCAAACTAATAACACAGCAACTGTTGAGATGAAAACTCTTCACACAGAACTGAATACTGTACTCGGCACAAATTTAAACCCAAATGTGCCGTTATATAATCTAGATACTGCTGATGCAATTAGAGAATTTCAAAGTAAAATTGATGAGCAGCAAAATGGTATCGCTAATTTGCATATCCGCCAAAGACTTAACCAAGCAGTTCAGGGCGGAAACTAACAAAAAGTAGGATTAAGGTTCACTCAGGGAACAGCAAGAAATAAATTGTCCCAAATTGTCGGGGCGGGGTTACCGCGCCCTTACAAATGATACGATTGCTCAGCTTATGGGTGGGATATTTTATTTTCTGGAAGTCTTTCATGTGAGAAAGCATGGTATTTACGCTTCTCTTGCTTTTAGTTTGTAAGTAGAACAATACGGTTCAGTTAAGAGAATTTGCCAACCGTCAATCTGTGTAGAGACGCGAAATTTCGCGTCTCTACAAGTTTAAAATTCCTACCATTCAGCCCTAACTTTAATTTATTTACGTCTACCAACTTATTACACCACTAACACGACTTACAGCAGTTTTCACATAAATGAACCACACTATTTATAAGGGCGCAAGGTCGCCGTGCCCCTACGACTGTGGTCTGATTACCTGAAAATAGCTATAATAAATCCTGATTCTAATGACCCTTTTTGGTGAGTGGCGATTGCCCTTCAACCTCAACCGTGGAATAGAGTGAACCACAGCCTGCCTACGATCGCAAAGGCAAAGTTGTAACCGTTCTTAATCGAATCATGGTCTAAATTTCATTCATTTCCGAGGAAGTGACCACACCGAGTTATCAAATTTTCAAATCTGCTCTCACTTCGGTGACTTTGGTGAGAGGGACTTCCCGCCTATGCCAAAAGCTTGTAGCGGCGGATATCTGGTTCAGCAGCGAGCAGACCTTCTAGTTTAGCTCCTGCTGCCTCCATGTGCGCTGAGACTAAATGAGTATCGAGGGCATCATGAGAAGCCCATTCCTCCACAAAGGTAAAGTCTGTCGGATCAGACTGGTTTTGCAGAAGTTCATACTGGATGCAACCAGCTTCATGTCGGGTAGGCTCAATCAATGCCAGCAGGACAGCTTTAAGTGCTTCTAATTTTTGAGATGAAGCAACAATACGGGCAACAACGCGAATAGTTTGGTTTGTCATTTGTTGATTGTTAGTTGGTAAGTACTCAGCACTCGTATCTACATCAATAGCATGGATTGCTTGAACTCACTCTACCAGCTTACCTAAGACAACTTCTACCATACTCCAGGTTATTGAGCGGTTACAATTTATTTCTCTGGCGGTAGAATAATCTTGGCAACAAAGGTATACTTTTGAAAGGATAAGACAAAACCAATAATCTCAAACCAGCCTCTAGTTTAGAAATAAACTAGAGTTGGGTTTTTTAACAATTGTAGAGACGTTGCTTGCAACGTCTCTACAAAGCCAGAAATTTATGAGATAAGAGTACAGGAAAACTCAGACTATAAACCCGGTTTATTTGTTGGTATTTGGTTGAAAACAGGCAACTTTTCAGACAAATCGGTTACTCTAATGTGCGCCTAACCGAAACGTCCACTGATATACTCCTCAGCTTCCTTAGTAGCTGGAGAGCCAAACATTTGCTCGGTGGGACTGAACTCGACTAATTTTCCCCTACGTTTGCCATGCTCGTCTGTTTCGGTGTTGAAAAAAGCAGTCAAATCTGCTGTCCGTGAAGCTTGCTGCATATTGTGAGTCACCATGATAATGGTGTATTGCTCCTTGAGTTGAACGCAAAGCTCCTCAACTTGACGAGTTGAAATCGGGTCCAAAGCAGAACAGGGTTCATCCATCAACAGGACATCTGGCTTCATGGCGATCGCTCGTGCAATGCAAAGCCGTTGCTGTTGTCCTCCTGACAGGGCTGTGCCCTTCGATTTTAGTTTGTCCTTGACTTCATCCCAAATCGCCGCCCGTCTCAGCGATTGCTCCACCAGTTCATCTAAGTTGCCTTTGTAACCATTAGTACGCGGTGCAAAGGCAATGTTTTCATAAATTGACTTGGGAAAAGGGTTTGGTCTTTGGAAAACCATTCCCACTTGACGTCGTAATTTAACTGAGTTAACTTTGGAATCGTAAATATTTCGATCTCGGTAATTCAGTCTCCCCTCAACCGTAGCTCCAGGAATTAAATCATTCATCCGGTTAAAGCAACGTAAGAGGGTACTTTTACCACACCCAGAAGGTCCAATAAAAGCAATTATTTGCCTTTGAGGAATTTTCATATAGACTTCCTGAAGTGCCATAAATCCACTGTAGAAAACTTTAACGCCTTCGACATTAAAAACTGCGTTATTTTCTAGAGTTTGGGTTGCATTCTCTTGTTTTTTTTTGGCGTTGTTGTAAGTCATATTTCTTGTTTCCTAGTATCTGTTAGAGTAAGGTTTCAAAAAAAGGAGTTAGGAGTTAGGAAAAGACGTTGCGGCATAACGTTTGTATGGGAGCCGGGAGTTAGGAGTTAAGAGAAAATATTCTGACTCCTGACTTCTGACTTCTAACTCCTTTGATCTTCAATTCAGTACCGAGAAGCGTTGCCGAATGTAGATAGCTATGCCATTAAGAACCAAAATCACGAGCAGCAAAGCAATAATTGTCGCTGCTGCTGCGTTGGCAAAACCAGGTTCGGGACGAGTGATGTAACTATAAATTTGAATGGGCAATGCCATAAATCGCTGGAACAAACCAGGGTTGAATGTCAAGAAACTTACAGCGCCAACCACGATGAGAGACGCTGCATCACCAATGGCACGGGAAACTGAGATAATCACCCCTGTGAGGATACCTGGAACGGCATAAGGTAAAACATGATTCCTAACTGTTTGCCACTTGGTTATACCTAAGCCGTAGGAAGCAAATCTCAGAGAATCTGGAACTGATCGAATTGCCTCTCTAGATGTCACAATAATGACTGGTAAGGATAACAAGGACAAAGTGAGTGCCCCAGAAATCAAAGCCGGACCAAAGCCCAAAAGATAATTGAAAACACCTAAACCCAGTAATCCATAGACAATTGAAGGGACTCCCGCCAGATTACTGATGTTAATCTCAATCAGAGCAGTCCACCAGGTTTTCGGTGCATATTCTTCGAGATACAAAGCTGCTCCTACACCTATTGGTACTGCAACTAAAATAACTATGGCTCCCAAAGAAATGCTGCTAATAATAGCAGGAAGGATGCCGCCTTGATCGGGGAAACGGGAAGGTGTTTCAGTCAAAAAACCAGGTGTCAAAAATCTTACTAATCCGTCTTTGCCAATATCAAAAATCAGGAGAGCTAGGACAAATAAACCTATTAGCAAACCAAACAAAAAAACATATTCAAATACTTTGCCTATAGTTTCCCTCCTCTCTATATTCTGAGTAAACTCTTGAGAACGTTTTTGAGAATCATCTGAAATGGAAGTAGCCATATTTATTAATCGTATTTTTCCTTAAAGCGATTAGAAAACCAATGGCTGAAAATGTTTAAAGCCAAAGTGATCAAGAACAAAACAGCTCCTACCGCATATAAGGTATCGTAGTTGATGCTGTTACGGGGACTATCTCCACCCGAAATTTGAGCCATGTAAGCTGTCATTGTTTCTATTGACTCCAATGGATTAAGAGTCAACTTTGGTTGTTGTCCAGCAGCAATTAGGACAGTCATTGTTTCACCAACAGCTCTAGAAATGCCTAGAATGATTGAGGCAATAATTCCAGAAAGAGCAGCAGGAAGAACAATTTTCAATATAGTTTCCAGCTTCGTGAGTCCCAAGCCGTAAGCTCCTTCCCGCAGAGCGCGAGGTACCGCTCTAATTGCGTCTAAGCTGATTGAGCCGACAGTGGGAATAATCATGACTCCCATCATGATCCCGGCGCTCATAGCGTTGAAGATTTCTAGTGGCAGAAAACTCCGCAGCAATGGTGTTAAGAACAAGAGAGCGAAGTAGCCGTTGACAACGGTAGGTATTCCCGCCAGTAGTTCCACGGCTGGGCGTAAAATTGCTGCTACCTTGGGTTGAGCATACTCACTTAAATAGATGGCGGAAGATAAACCCAAAGGAATGGCAACGAACATGGCGATCGCCGTCGTCAGTAAAGTGCCATTAATCAAAGGCCAAATCCCAAAATGTTGCTCTGCAAACAGAGGTGTCCATTGGGTATCCAAAAAGAACTTAGCAAAGGAAACTTTTTGGAAAAACTCCCACGTCACTTGAAAGATAATTGCAACAATTCCAATGGTAGTGAGGATAGAAACCAAGCCACAACAAAATAAAAGTACCTCGACAATTTTTTCTTGAATATCGTCAGATGCACTTTTATGCAGCGATCGCCCGTATTCCTGATTTGACTCGTTCTGGTAATTTGCGTTATGCATAACTCAAAGACTTTGGATTGCTAATTACTAATTCTTAATTGCTAATTGCCTTCTTCTATTAGCAATTAGCAATTTCTGCTAAAGATACTTTGTTATTGGATCGCCTGGTTTTGCTTTTATGAATTTAGAACCAGTTTTATCAGAAGTAAATCTTTGTTTTACCTTGGCATAAGCCTCATCAGTTAGTTCAACATAGCCAGACTGTTCGACCCACTTCTTAGAATTGTCTAAATAGAAATCAACAAACTCCCTGACTACTGGTTTACTGTCCAAGGACACCTTGCTGACATATATAAACAGAGGACGAGACAAAGGTATGTAGGTATTGGTAGCAACTTTGGACGGAGGATCTGGCGTTTCACAATTTCCTTTCGGAGTTTCCACTGCAATCAGCTGTAGCTTATCTTTCTGTGCTAAGTAGTAAGAAATGCCCACATACCCAAGCGCACTTTGATCACCTACAACTCCTTGAACAAGAACGTTTTGATTTTGAGTGGAAGTGTAATCTGTACGGCTTGCTTTGGATTTTTTATTTACAGCTTGTGTGAAATAGTCAAATGTTCCTGTATCAGAAGAAGGAGCATAAAGCGTCAATTTCTCGTTGGGAAATTTCGCATTGACTTGATTCCAGTTTTTTACTTTATTGTTTGATTTAGGACTCCATATCTTGTTAAGTTCAGGAATTGACAAGCATGTTGCAAAGTTATTTTTCTTGTTTGTGATCACAGCAATTCCGTCGAGAGCAACAGGCAACTCTACAAAATCAATTCCCTTCTTTTTACATTTTTCAATTTCCTCTTTTTTAATAGCGCGTGAAGCACCAGCGATATCAATTTGACCAGAGCAAAACTTACTCATGCCGCCACCAGTTCCACTAAAAGCAACACTAATCTGGGCATCAGGTTTCACTTTTTTATATTCTTCAGCAACTGCTTGATGGAGAGGATAACCTACAGTTCCACCATCAATACTGATCTGCTTCTTCTTTTCGTCGGCGCCGCTACAAGCACTTAGACCGCAGGCAAGAAGCATCAGTAAAGCTGGTAAAAATTGACCATTTAATCGGCTATGAGACAGCATTGTTATTTAAGTGTAACTACTTTTTAGTTGAAAAAACCAGCATAAAAAACTTTGGGCAATACCTTTAACCTGACTTGCCCCGACTATCAAATTGATTTGAATTAATTTAAAATTGCATCACCCCTGATTTTCTATTACTCTTGATGGCAATAGAGATCTCAAGAATAGACGAGTCAGATATAAAATTTTTTATATCAGTACTATTAAATCTTTCTTGGAAGATCCTCCTAAGTTTCTTTTGAAAATATATAATACACTATATTTAGTCATTTACAGTACATTATTTTTCATACTATCACATCCGTAGTAGGGAAAAAACAACATTTTGTGATATTTTGTTAACATAAGCCAAACTTGGCAACATTCAGCGCCAGCGCTTCACCTGACCTAACCCTCTTAAAGGAAAGGGGAAACACCCTCTCTACTACAAGCAGAGGAGTTGGGGAGAAATGAGAGTGGATTGCAATGTGATGGCAAACCTAGTATAATAATCGCGGAAATAAAGCAACCATTCAGTCATAGCGTGAAGAGCTTATGATGTAAGCTTTTTTAATTTTTAATTTTTAATTCCTTCGCAACGTCTATCCTGTGATTAAAAACACATCAGCAGGTAGAACCATAGGATAGGGTCTATCCTATGGTTCTACCTAGTTCTTGCTTACGGTTGTATCTAATTCTTGAAAAATTCCCTAGCCTGTGATTATAGGGTTCATTTTAAGGATAGGGAAAAATTTGTATGACAACTGATGTTTCTACTGATATCAAGAAGAATGTTAACGGGTCACTCTTAATGGGCATTCTCTTGATTGTTTTGGGGATTGTGGCGATCGCTCTACCTAGCGTCTCGACGATCTTCGCTGAGACTTGGTTTGCTTTGATCCTTGCCTCTGCAGGAACTGCCAAGCTGGTCTATGCATATCAAATCCGCAACTCAAGAGGCTTCATCTGGCAAGTTTTGTTGGGCGTCCTCTACATTGCAACGGGTGTGATGCTGTTTTTCTACCCTTTAACAGGTGTCCTCACGCTGACTCTGTTGCTCGGAAGCTTCTTGTTAACTGAAGGCGTGTTCAATTTAATCCTAGCATTCCGTTTGCGTCCACAACAAAACTGGACATGGGTGCTGAGTGACGGCATCATTACTCTGGTTTTGGGCGGACTAATTTGGTTCCAGTGGCCTTTCAATGCGCCTTGGCTGATCGGAACCCTAGTTGGTGTCAGCATTCTCAGCACCGGCGCTTCGCGCGTGATGTTTTCATTGAATGCACGAAATACCCTGAATAGTTCTGACCAAGCGACCTCGGCTTGACATTCTTGATATAAAAAAGCAGAGAAAGCAGGGGGAAGTATTTGCCCTCTGTAATCCCTGCCCAGACTCAGCATTAAGTAATCTTAGATTAAGAATTCTTGACAACGGGCGATCAATCTTTCGTATAGGGATTTTGCTGGACAACCTGCTTACCTGACAGTAGCCACTTCCAAAATCCCCAATTGTGCCAAAACCTGAGATTCGTTCTCAAATTTTTGTGTCTAGAAGTGGGTTTCTGCGTGTTTTCTATTTCCCAGTAATCCCGTCGGTGGTCACTCCATTCCATCCTGTTCATTGGGAACGCTGACCAAGGTTCACCATCTGTCAATTCTCGTTCTATTCGCTCAAAAAACATTTTTTTCTCCCATGATTACTGATTCAGATTGAAATCTACTTAAAATTTAAAGATATACAGTAGTTTATATTTATACATAGCCTATCACTGTCATTTTGGAAAAGCAAGCTTTCTTTGCTTATCTTTATCTCAGTTAGTTTAAAGTGCGTACTTTACATCTTCAATGAGCCACTTATAGTAGACATCTCAAGAAATGATGTTGGGGCGCAAGACCTTGCGCCCCAAAAGCGGATTTCAACGAATGCATACTTAATTTTCGGAAATGTCTAGTACACGACGGCGGAAATAAAGCAACCATTCAGAATCATCGAAAAGCTTGCA
>CAZZXJ010000275.1:0-8094 GCA_964657905.1 uncultured Stigonema sp. | reverse complement strand
TATTAGCCATTAGCGATTAGCAACTCTCCTTTAGAGATCAAGATGCTAACAAAGCTATGAGTAAGCACACTAATAATAAAGCCAGTAACAACAGTAAAGTCTGATTGCGTTTTACCCAGCTTCTGACAATTGCACTCCTGCTGTTGGTGTAACGCAGTTGTTGATACTGTAACTTACTTTCTTCAATGTTTTGGTAAAGGGTACACTCTTTGGCATAGGGACGTTGGGGAAAGTTGCAGGTATCGTCGTCGTGGTAGGTGCAGATGTCGCAGAGATACTCTTTCCCAGAGGCACGGTGTAAGGGAATACCAGGATGACCGTAAGCTTTCAGCTGCATGCGGCAATGGGGACAGGTGACAGCCTGAGAGTTAACGGGTTGATGACAGCGCGGGCAGGTTGCAGTGTCCAAAGCCTGTACGAATGTAGATGAATATTCTGATTTTAGCTGTTGTGGGGGAAGGATGGGGGCTGCTTCGACGCATGGTAGTCCCTAATAATATGGTCAACTTGGTATCCTTTCATCCCCTGTTAAACCCTCAGTTTTTGCTTGGTAAATCAGGTCGGCTACATGCTCTTTAGCGGTATCTGATAGTTGAAAATCGATAACGCTTTGTGGGGTGGTTCCAGCAGCAATGAAGTCGATAATTTCATCGTAGACTCTAGTTGTCTGGGTAGGTGTAGTCATTAGCGTGCCCTCGTTTTTCTAGTTTTACTTCGGTAAAGTCTGGTGTTGATGGGCAATCCTGATCTAGTAGGCTTTTTTTCTGAGCAGGTGTCTTGCCTATTTGTACCCAAACAGTCATCAGTCCTAATTTCCCATCAAATTTAAACTCAGGTGTGTTGAGGGTATCGGCTAGCTGTTCTATCTTGCCAGAGTGTTTATTTAGATCTTTAGCCGTAATTAAACGCCTATTTCGGTCAATGTGAAAACCTAGAGTTGCTTGCCACTGATCGTAATCATTGTGAGCGCGGTCTAGGATAATTCCTAGCTGTTCAAAATAACTAATAATGATATTTGCTATCCATTGATCCTCGCGAGTAGGTGTAGACCAATATTGAGGACGTTTGAGAGCTTTGATTTCTTCATCTTTTCGGGCTAGTCGCTCCATAGCCTTTTCCAATTCTGCAATAATGTGTTGCATGTACTGAGGGTTATTGGTGGCTACTTGCTCCGACTCTTCTAGTTTTGCCATTACATCGTCATAACTAGCTTTATGAGTTTCTGCTAATTGGTCTAATACGTTTTCGGCTTTTTGTTTACTGACACCGTTCTGACCTTTTAAGGATTCACTAACACCCAAAATTCTGATAAATTTAACTCTCAAAGACGCTATTTCATCATGAATTTCATTGAAAATGTCTATAGTGTTAGTCACAAAATCAATATTGTCATTGCGTTTAATCTCTGTTATCCAAGCTTTGTAATTTACATATCTAATTTCAATTTCATTCTTAAAGTTATTCAAACTATTTATAATAGATTCCTCTTTAATTTGATTAAGATTAATATCAAGTAATATCTTCAAATTTTCAACATTCTCTTCTAAATATGCACTTAAAAGTTCTTTTGTCTTAATTATAAACGTGTCTAAAGCAACGTCAGTACATCGCTTACCTTCAGTTATCTTTCCTTGATAACTTTCTAATTCAGCTTTAAGTTTTGCGATGGTATCCCGTAGTTTATTGTTAACTGACTGCTCTTGTCTTAATTGGTTTTCAACTCCGCGTTTTGTCTCTAATTCCTCACCCAGGTCAGCAATCTTCTTATCCTTGGGTTTAATCAAACCTTCAATCTGATTATTGGCATTGTCTTCATATAGATAAGAACTGCCTTGATTGACCATCCCGATAGCGGCACTGCCTACAGCCACAATCCAAGAGAGTGTTTTAGCGTTGGGATTTTCGCTTCTGACAGCTGCTACAGCAGCTAAAATTGTTAAACTACCTGCAACTGTGTTAATGATGATTCTGGGCTGTCTCAAAGAGATTTTATCTGTCATAATAATGTCCTCAATCTCCTGTTTTGCGTAGATAAATAGGAGAGTTTGTACCTCTCCCTTTTGGAAGCTCTCTCAAGATTACTGGTAGCATGTTACCTTTGCAAGTTGTTCAAATAGCGGGTAATGGCGTTGCTGAATCACGCGGATGAACGTCATCATATGTAGAGAGGCGATTAATCGCGTCAAGACAAAAATTGTGGTGGTGATTGGTACTACAGACACTCCTGTTGAACATACTGCCTATGAACCCCGTCCAGTTGAGGTGAAAATTCCTGTATTTTGCACACTGCCGCTCAATATCTCAAGACCGACGGAAGTGATCGCCAGTTAGGAAGCTGCTCCCCGTGTTGCAGCAATTTTGGCTGAAGAACTAGGGCGAGATCCGACTTGGCAGCAACAGCAAATTGAAGACTATCAATTCCCTGGCTGTCGGATACTTGCTTAATGATCAATCAAGAGCCAGTTCAAGCGATCGCGCAAATAAGGTTCTCTCCAATGCCTGAGGTAATTCTCTGCGTCTATTAGGGGTAAACGTGGCGAAGACACCGTTAGGACTTACGCATTAATAGAAAAAACAATTTTGAGCCACTGTGCGACCTAAAGGTACGCAGGATTGATCCAAACCTCTTTAACGAGAAACCCAGTATACCTAGCAAGGGCTGTTGTCCAAATTTCTGCATCCTTTTGAATGTATTTTTCCCGCAGTTGAGGCGGAACTTTCACCCTGAGTAGTTCGATTATCACACCTTTTATTCCCTGTGTACCTCTGTCAGAATAGATCTGTAGTATAGAGTAATTATCCTTCCACCATAGGTTTATTGCCTAGATATAAAAGCAAGGGTCGTCTCGTTTGAAATTAAGTAATAAGAAGGTAGTATGGACAGCAACAATTGGATGAAACAATTAGTGATGCTCGGTATTGGCACAACGTCCTTAGTGGCTGATAAACTGCGGGAAGTCACTGACGAATTGAAAGATGGCAAGCTTAACCCTGAGCAAGCCAAGGCGGTGATGGATGATTTTGTCCAGCAGTTAAAGTCGGAGCAGGGAAACTGGGATTTACAAATGCAACGTCAATTGCGGAATATGATGCAGGAGTTGGGGGTTCCTCGCCAGTCGGAAGTGGACGAACTGCGGGGTAGGATTGACCGCTTGGAGCGTCAGGTGCGAGATTTAGAAAATAAGCTTTGGCGTTAAAGTGCGCTTTCTGATTTAAACTTAGTTTTGTCCTACTGGTTATCCTATTCTCATACTACCTAAGTAGGGAGGACTAATTTTGAGAGCGATTTTACTGAGCATAAGCTTTACGCTGCTTTGTGTTGTGGTTTTGGTGTGGGCGCAAGTAAGCGGTGGCAGACAGGAGTCTGCTGTTGCTGCTAATTTGACTCAAACTGCACCCGTAGCAACCACTCTAACTGAAAACAATACCCTAATTGCGAGAAAGAAAATGTCTGATGCCAATGTCGTCACCACGCCCTCTGGACTAAAGTATATCGACATCAAGGAGGGGACTGGGGCGACGCCCAAACCTGGACAAACGGTTTCGGTTCACTACACCGGCACTCTGGAAGATGGTACTAAGTTTGATAGTTCACGCGATCGCGGTCAACCCTTCAAATTCAAAATCGGCCAGGGACAAGTCATCAAAGGCTGGGACGAAGGACTTAGCACTATGAAAGTAGGCGGTCAGCGTCAGTTAATCATTCCCCCAGAGTTAGGTTATGGTGCTCGTGGTGCTGGTGGTGTGATTCCACCCAACGCTACCCTGAAATTTGATGTGGAATTGCTGGGAGTTAGTTAGTAGTTAGTGGTTAGTAGAAAATACAACTAACTACTAACCACTAACAAATTTAATGAGTGTTATGTCTGGCTAAATTTTTAAACTTTGTAAATTGTGGATCGAAAAGAAGTTTAACAGTACCGGTTGGACCGTTACGATGTTTAGCTATGATTACCTCGGCAATTCCTCGATCAGGACTGTCAGTGTTATAGTAATCATCGCGGTAAAGCATGATTACTATATCCGCATCTTGCTCGATCGAACCAGATTCTCTCAAATCAGACAACATTGGGCGCTTGTTAGTGCGTGATTCCACCCCTCGACTCAACTGCGATAAAGCAATAATTGGGACACTTAATTCACGGGCTAAACCTTTGATACTGCGGGTAATTCTTGATATTTCTTGCACACGGTTATCACCTGCTCCTTCCATCAATTGCAAGTAATCTATGATAATCAGTCCCAGTTCTGTCCCTACTTCCGCTTGCAAACGCCGCGCCTGACTCCGCATTTCTGTTACTGTAATATTTGGTGTGTCGTCAATAAAAATTGGCATCTCTGAAAGCATACCAATAGCACGGCTTAAAGGTTCCCACTGAGTTTGACTGATACGTCCACTGCGCAAATAACCACTCTCAATTCCTGCTTCGCTTGCCAACAATCGCTGCACCAGTTGCTCTTTTGACATTTCCAAACTGAAAACAGCAATTGGTAATTTATATAAAGCAGCAATATTATGAGCAAGGTTCAAACAGAATGCCGTCTTTCCCATTGACGGGCGACCAGCAACAATAATCAAATCAGAACGTTGAAAACCACTGGTCATGGCATCTAAATCATAAAAGCCGCAGGGAATACCTGGTAAGGCAATACCCTGGTGACGAGTCTCAATATCCTGGAAAGTATTAATCAGGGTGTCGGAAATGTGAATGAGACCTGCTTGGGGACGATCCTGAGTAACGCCAAAAACTTTCTGTTCTGCCTGATCTAGGACAATTGGTAACTCGGTTTCTGTCTCAAAACCAAGCTGCACAATTTCATTACCAGCTTTAATTAACTGACGTCGCAGATATTTTTCCGTCACCAAAGAAGCTAAAGAGTCGATGTTGATAGCTGAAACTGTGCGGTCTACGAGAGATGCTAATTTATTTCTCCCACCAATACGGGTAAGCTTATCGTTGTCAGCAAGCCAACTTGTGACCGAGAGCAAGTCTGTGGGTTTACCTTGGCTATGAAGGCGCAACGCCGCTTGGTAGATGTCTTTATGAGCGCTAATGTAAAAAGCTTCTGGAGATAGGCGATCGCTTACCCTGCTGATCGCCTCCGGATCTAGCAAAATCCCCCCCAATATCGCTTCTTCCGCTTCAATATTTTGGGGAGGTAGGTGATCCCTGCTATTGCCTTGAAAATTTAGTTCTTCAGACATAACTGATTTTAGATTGGGAGTTGTTAGTTGTTAGTTGTTAGTAGGTAGTACTTTTTGAAAGCCTTCCACCAACTACCCTTTGGTTTCGCAGTCCCTAGGGCGCGGGAACCCCGCCTACCCTTCGGGTTGGTGCTTTGCAGTACAGGACTGGCTCACTAACAACCAACAATTAACATTTCCCATAACTTAACGCCTCTCCTGCCGTCATGCCCGGAGATTCTTTTGGCTGACAGCAATTTTCACCTTTAATAGACCAAAGTCGTAGGGGCGCGGCGGCAAGAGCGCCCTTACAAACGGTGTGGTTCATTTATGTGAAAACTGCTGTAAGTCCGCTTTAGAGAACACCAAGAAATAAATTGTCCCAAATTGTAGGGGCGCTCTTTACCTCGCCCTTACGAAGGATACCATTGCTCAGCTTCTGGGTGAGATATTTTATTTTCTGGAAGTCCCTAGGACTGAGCGCAGCCTTAAGTCGATACCATGAACAGGGTGTAGGGGATAGGGTGTAGGGTGTAGGGACCCAGCCCATTGGTCGCGAACAAGTGTACTAATATTGGCTCCCAAAACGTATGCGCTAATTTTCCCAGATGCAATCAGACTTACGGGATACTCTGCAAAAAAATGCTCAATTAGATTCGGCAATATATTGACCGTTTTTGAGATGCGATCGCATCAATGAGCATCGATAGCCCAGAAACCTGATTTTTGACTCCAGTCTCGAAAGGGGTTTCAGCCTTCGATTTAGTAGTACATCCGTTCGCGTTGAAAGGGGTGGGTGTAGGGACCCCATACTTAAAAGTAGGGGTTTCTTTGTAAGGACGCCGTGTTTCTCGTCCTAGGGATCTCGAAACACATTTTTATTTTCTTTTCATACTTAAAAGCAGGGGCGCCTTCCCCAGACTTCCGGGCTGATTCTGACCCTACACCCCACACCCCACACGCTACCCCCGCCCCGAAGGGGCTTGGTCATTACGGAGTTCGGACGCTTGCGCGTCCAACTCCTCAAGGGTTTTTGGCATCTTTCTTATACAAGGTAGGTTTCTAGGCCCTACAAGTCCAAAATGCCGAGTCCCGTTAGCTCGAGACTACTTGAATATTGACTTTTGCCGTCACGTCAGGATATAGCTTAATTTCTGCTTCGTATGTACCTATCTGACTAATATCAGGTATGGTAGTGCCGCGCCGATCCACTTCCAGTCCTGTGGTTTGCTTAATCACATCTACCACTTCTTGGGTGGTTACAGTACCGAAAATAGCATCGTTTTCACCGACCTGCTTGGCAATTATGAAGCTGCTAACTTTTTCCAAAGCTGCTTTTTGCTCTTGAGCTTGTTGCTTAAGTTCTGATTGCCGCTGGCGTTCCAGCTCGCGCCGACGTTCGACTTGCTTCAGAATACCGGCAGTGGCATGAGTTGCCAAACTTTTGGGAATCAGATAATTACGAGCATAGCCAGGAGCTACGTCTACTAAGTCACCTGATTTTCCCAGCTTGCTGACATCCTTATTTAAAACTAACTGTACACGTTTCGCCATTGTTTTGTTTGCTAATTGCTAATCGTCAGTCCAGTCCCTACGGCGGGTTTCCCGCCGTAGGGAACTGGCGAACCCGAAGGGTTCATTGCTAATAGCTAATGGTAACAGGGCAATTAGCTGTTAGCACATCGGCTAAAATCTGTCTTTCATTAAGCGCAGACGCCCAAAGGTTTCCACCGAATCGCGACTGTTCGTAGCTGATTGTAATGTCGGCTGTTCCCAGCGTAAAAAGGGATTTGTGCGCTTTTCCACTCCTAGCAGCGAGGGAACCGTAGCCTCTCCCCGACTGCGATCTGCCTTCACTTGATCATAGCGAGTTTGCAGGTCAGGGTTGTGACTATCAACTGTGAGGGCAAATTGCAGATTTTTTAGAGTGTATTCGTGGGCGCACCAAACGTGGGTATCATCAGGTAGAGAGCGGAGTTTACTCAGGGAATCTACCATTTGCTGCGGTGTGCCTTCAAATAAGCGACCGCAACCCCCAGCAAATAGGGTGTCGCCGCAAAATAGATCGCCTGTCTCACTCTTGTGCGTTGGGGGAAAGTAGTAGGCGATGTGAGCGCGGGTATGTCCGGGAACGAAGAAAACTTCCCCTGTTCGGTCTGCAAACTGGACGCGATCGCCTTGTTGCAGAAACACCTGCTGCCCCGGAATTCTCCCTTGATCCTCTGCTCCACCATAAATTGTCACTTGGGGGAATAGTTGAATGAGCTGTTTATTACCACCCACGTGATCCTGATGATGGTGCGTGTTAAAAATCGCCACCAATTCTGCTTTTAATTGTTTAAGTTTCTTTAAAACTGGTTCAGCTTCCGCTGGATCGACAATGGCGGCGATATTTTGCTTTGGATCGTGCAGTAAAAAGATGTAGTTGTCTGAGAGTGCCTCTAGACGGATGACTTGCATTTCCCATGCCTGCTTTTCTAAAAGTATTCCGACGTAGCCATTTCTGGGGTTAAAAAGTTTTTGCAACACAACTATCAATCATAGCCCAATACGGTTCACTTAGGGCTTTGATCAGAACTAGCCCTGCTTTTTTTGGGGGGTTGGGGCAATCTTAGGCAGAAGAGATCGTACTTGGCACTTCTTTACACCTTCAAACCCTATCGGGTAGTCTTAGGGTGCTTAAGCCCTCGATTAAGGCATCATCTTCTATCTATCACAGTGCGTTACGGTGTTCCACAATCGCGCACCTTACGAGCTTAGATATTTTTTTATTTGGAAGTCCCTGATCACCCAATACGGTTGACTTAGATAACTCACATCTTGCACCTGGCGACTGTAAGTCGCGGCTACACAGACAAAACCCGCCTAGCCTTCTCCCAAGGGGAGACGCTGACGCGAACGGCAACGGC
>CAZZXJ010000274.1:0-8108 GCA_964657905.1 uncultured Stigonema sp. | reverse complement strand
CAACAATCAACAATCCCCCTAATAGACACCTGCGGAACAGGAGGAGATGGCGCTTCAACCTTCAATATTTCCACTGCTGTTGCCTTTGTTGCCGCAGCAGGGGGGGTAAAAGTTGCTAAGCATGGCAACCGTTCGGCATCTAGTAAGACTGGTTCCGCTGATGTGTTGGAGGCTTTGGGCATAAATCTCAACGCGAGTCCTCAGCTCGTCAGGTCCGCAGTCGGTGAGGTTGGTATCACCTTTTTGTTTGCTCCAGGATGGCATCCAGCACTTAAGGCGGTTGCGGCAATGCGAAAAACTTTGAAAGTGCGTACTATTTTTAACTTGCTGGGTCCACTGGTGAATCCGATGCGCCCCACAGGACAAATCATTGGTGTGTCGAGTCCGCTTTTAGTCGAGACAATTGCTCAGGCTTTGGCGCAACTGGGGACTAGGCGAGCGATCGCACTGCATGGACGGGAAAAGTTAGACGAAGCAGGATTAGCAGAGGCAACTGATTTGGCAGTGCTTCAAGACCAACAGGTGCGTCGCATAGTACTGAATCCTCAAGAACTAGGTTTAAGTCCTGCTCCCACAGCAGCATTGCTGGGTGGAGATGTTCAGGAAAACGCTCTGATCTTGAAGGCAGTCCTGCAAGGAAAAGGTACGCAGGCACAACTTGATGTCGTCGCTTTAAATGCAGCGCTAGCACTCCAAGTTGGCGAAGCAATTGATCAATCGACTGATCTAAAAGAAGGTTGTGTCAAAGGTATTGTAGTTGCCAAAGAAATTCTGCAAAGCGGGTCAGCTTGGACGAAGCTTGAACAGCTCGCTGAATTTCTGAAGTAGTTAGTGGTTCTTTTTGACAACTAACAATTAACAATTAACTAAACAGAGGCTAAAAGTTCATGATTGTAGTTATTAAAAATGGTACACCTGTTGACGAAATTACTCGCATCAGCAAAGAATTGCATGAAAATTGGGGAGTAACAGTAGAAAAAAGCGTCGGCAAGCATAAAGTTGTTCTAGGTCTAGTTGGGGATACTGCTACCCTTGATCGGATGCAAATTCAGAATAGCAGCCCTTGGATTGAGCAAGTGTTGCGAATAGAGAAACCTTTCAAGCGGGTGAGTCGAGATTTCCGTAATGGAGAAGCCAGTGAGGTTGTTGTCTCCACACCGAACGGTGCTGTTTCTTTCGGTGAGCATCATCCAATTGTGTTAACTGCTGGACCTTGCTCGGTGGAGAATGAAGAGATGATTGTGGAGACGGCAAAGCGGGTGAAGGCAGCAGGAGTCCATTTTCTGCGTGGCGGAGCCTACAAACCTCGCTCTTCGCCCTATGCATTTCAAGGGTATGGTGAAAGTGCTTTAGATCTGTTAGCAGCCGCCCGTGAAGCTACAGGTTTGGGGATCATCACAGAGCTAATGGATGCTGCTGATTTACCAGTACTGGCTAGGACTGCTGACGTGATCCAGATCGGAGCCAGAAATATGCAGAACTTCTCATTGTTGAAGAAGGTAGGCGCTCAAGATAAACCTGTGCTACTGAAGCGAGGAATGGCAGCCACTATTGATGAGTGGTTGATGGCGGCAGAATATATTCTGGCAGCTGGAAATCCAAATGTGATTCTTTGTGAGCGCGGTATTAGAACTTTTGATGCCAAATATGCTCGCAACACTTTAGATTTGTCAGTGATTCCAGTACTGCGAACACTCACACATCTACCAATCATGATTGACCCCAGTCATGGTACAGGTAAATCTGAGTATGTTCCACCTATGGCGCTGGCGGCGATCGCCGCAGGTACAGATGCTTTGATGATAGAAGTTCACCCCAATCCAGCCAAAGCACTATCTGATGGACCTCAATCACTAACCCCGGACAAGTTTGACCGTTTGGTTCAAGAAATGTCAGTCATGGGCAAAGTCGTCGGTCGTTGGTCAGAGGAGCGTGCCTTGGTAGCTTCTGTTTAATTCAACGACTTGAGCGATTCTCAATATAATGCATCACACTTGTGATTGTATTGTGGGGTGGGCGAGACGCCCACCCCACAATATTATCTATATTCATAGTTATGAATCACTAACATCTTCAGCGAACAAAGTAGGAATTCTTTTCAAAGCTTAACAAAGTCACAGCTTATTTACAAACACAGTATAAAGAATTGGCAACATGGGGTCAAAACAGGGAACAATAACCATAGCCAAACCAGGAGTTTCGCGTTCCTTATGCAGCCAATTCGTACATTCAACGTCTCTCCTTCGCTACCGCCGCGACTCGAACCGCTACGGAAACTTGCCTACAACTTACACTGGGATTGGAATGTTGAAAGCAAAGACTTATTTCGCCGCTTAGACTCTGATCTGTGGGAATCTAGCCGTCACAACCCGGTTTTGATGCTCGGTACCATCAGCCAAGCGCGGTTGACGGAAGTTGTGGAAGATGAAGGCTTCCTAGCGCAAATGGATCGATCTGCCCGTCAGTTAGAAGACTATTTGCAAGAACACACTTGGTATCAAAAACAGCGAACTAGTCATTTGTCAGATGACAAACGACTAGAGTGTTACGCCTATTTTTCTGCTGAATTTGGGCTAGTGGATTGTTTGCCTATATATTCTGGAGGTTTGGGTGTTCTTGCAGGCGATCACCTCAAATCTGCCAGTGACTTGGGACTACCCCTTGTGGGTGTGGGCTTACTGTACCAGCAAGGCTATTTTGCCCAGTATCTAAATGCTGATGGCTGGCAGCAGGAACGCTACCCAATCAACGACTTTTACAATATGCCATTGCATTTAGAGCGCAATTCTGATGGTTCAGAACTGCGAATTGCGGTAGCCTATCCGGGGCGCAGCGTCTACGCCAGAGTTTGGCGCGTACAGGTGGGAACGGTGCCGCTATATATGCTGGACACCAACATTGAACCTAACGACCCTTACGACCAAGACATCACAGACCAGCTTTACGGTGGCGACATCGATATGCGTATCCATCAGGAAATCATGCTGGGTATAGGTGGTGTGCAAATGCTGAAAGCCTTGGGGTATAAAGTGACTGCCTACCACATGAATGAAGGTCATGCGGCGTTCTCTGCCCTAGAGCGTACCCGTATCCTAATTCAGGAAGAGGGGCTGAGTTATAGCGAAGCCAAACAGGTAGTGGCTTCGTCTAATATATTCACCACTCACACGCCAGTACCTGCGGGAATTGACTTGTTCGCTCCTGATAAAGTTTTGCATTACCTAGGATATTATGCAGATACTTTTGGCTTGAGCAAAGACGAATTTTTAGCCTTGGGGCGTGAGAAGTCTGATGATTTATCTTCGCCTTTTAGTATGGCAGTGCTGGCGTTGAAGATGGCGACCTTTTCTAACGGTGTGGCACAGCTGCATGGTGTAGTGTCGCGGCAGATGTTTCGTGGTTTGTGGCAGGATGTTCCAGTACAGGAAGTGCCAATTGCTGCAATTACCAACGGCGTCCATGCCCGTAGTTGTGTTGCCAAATCAACTCAGGAATTGTACGATCGCTACCTGGGACCAAACTGGTCATCAGTACCAACCGATAACCCCCTGTGGGAGAAGATGGACGCCATCCCCGATGAGGAGTTGTGGCGCAATCACGAACGTTGTCGCTTGGACATGATTTTGTATGTGCGAGAGCGTCTAGTTAAGCATTTGCGCGATCGCGGCGCTTCCGTCTCTGAAATTACCCAAGCACAAGAGGTCCTCGATCCATACGTTTTAACCATTGGCTTTGCCCGTCGGTTTGCTACCTACAAACGTGCTACATTATGGATGCGCGATCTAGAGCGGATCAAGCGGATTTTGTTCGCCAACAAACACCGCAAGGTGCAATTCGTGATTGCCGGGAAGGCACACCCTAAGGATATTCCAGGTAAGGAACTCATCCGCGATATCAACCACTTCATCCGCGAACAAGGCTGGGAAAAGCAGGTAGTGTTTGTTCCCAACTACGACATTCACATAGCCCGGTTGATGGTGGCTGGTTGCGATATCTGGTTAAACACACCGCGTCGTCCACGGGAAGCTTCTGGTACGAGTGGGATGAAGGCAGCAATGAATGGATTGCCAAATCTCAGTGTACTCGATGGCTGGTGGGATGAAGCTGATTATGTCCGCACTGGCTGGGCAATCGGACATGGGGAGATGTATGACGATCCCAATTACCAGGATCAGATTGAGGCAAACGCCCTGTACGATTTGCTAGAAAAGGAAGTCGCGCCTTTGTTCTATGACCGGGATGTTGATAGTTTACCGAGGCGCTGGATTGCTAAAATGAAAGATGCGATCCGGTTGAATTGTCCGTTCTTTAATACAGCACGGATGGTGCGAGAATATGCACAACGGGCTTATTTCCCTGCGAGCGATCGCTACGACACTCTCACAAGCAATGACTACGCCCCAGCTAAAGAATTAGCTACTTGGAAAGAGAATCTCACAGCGCACTGGTACGATCTTAAAATTAAAGATGTTGATGTATCCTCAGGAGCAGATGTTGAAGTAAACCAAACCATTACTGTCACAGCCAAAGTTGACTTGGCGACTCTGACAAACAATGATGTGCAGGTAGAGCTATACCAAGGTGCAATTGATGATAATGGCGATATTGTCAACGGTGTGCCAGTGGTAATGAACTACCAAGGAGAGGAGCAGGGATTAAGTATTTATTCGGGTGATATTCTATACACCATTTCTGGATTGCAAGGCTTGTCTTTACGAGTGTTGCCAAAACAAAAATACCTCTCTAGTCCTTATGAGCCAAGGTGCATTGTTTGGGCACAATAAATAATTAAAAATGCAAAATTAAAAATTAAAAAACGAAGAGTCATCTTCAATTTTTAATTTCTAATTTTTAATTCTTTGGGGGATGACAATGTAACCAGTGGTGCAATCGCCCAATACCTACCTGGTTGCGTTGTTCACCCCAATACCACCAGTGTGCGGCTACGTAAGCGCAGATGAGGCTATCTATTTTGTCTTCGGTAACAATTTACTGAGACCAGAGATGAGGTGAGAGCGCACCAACAGAACAAATGCGATCGCCTAAAATCGAATCATGGAAGCACAACCAAGATATTCTTCAATTTTACCTTTCTCCCCTCTCTACGTCCTTGGCGGCTCTGCGGTTCGTTAAAATTTACAAGTCGTTTCGGAACTGAACATGTTGGTAGGTGATCAAACATGAAGGATGAACAATTTCATCCTTCATACTTATGTTTTACAACTAGCGAAACATACTACTTACTGAGCTATCTTCGTGAATTCGCCAGATGGTTTCCCCTAGGAGGTTAGCCACCGAAAGCACCACGAGTTGTGGAAAGCGATCGCTTTCTGCAATCGGAATTGTGTTTGTGACAATCACTTCCTCAAACAAACCACTTGACAACCGCTCAATTGCAGGTGGGGAAAACACTGCATGAGTTGCACAGGCATATACCTGACGTGCTCCTTCCTCGCGCAGTAACTTTGCTCCTGCCAAAATGGTTCCTGCTGTGTCAATCATGTCATCTACCAGCACCGCCGTTTTGCCTTTGACATCACCGATCACATTCAACACTTCGGCAACATTATGCGCCTGACGACGTTTATCAATAATTGCTAGGGGGGCATCATCGAGCTTTTTCGCAAATGCCCTCGCCCGTGCTACACCGCCGACATCCGGGGAAACCACTACAAGGTCTGGTAGCTGTTTACTTGCCAGATAATCTAGCAACACTGGCGAACCGTAAATATGATCAAGAGGGAGATCGAAATAGCCTTGAATCTGAGCCGAGTGTAAATCCATAGCGAGAACGCGGTTAGCACCTGCTTCGCTGAGCAGGTTAGCAACCAGCTTGGCAGTTATTGACTCTCGTCCTGCCGTTTTGCGGTCGGCGCGGGCATAGCCATAGTAGGGAATGACTGCTGTTACCTGCCGCGCTGAGGCGCGACGACAGGCATCAATCATAATCAGCAATTCCATGAAATTATCGTTTACAGGACGACAAGAGGGCTGGATTAAATAAACATCACAACCCCGGATCGATTCCTGTATTTGAATGTATAATTCTCCATCCGCAAATCGTTTGCGGATCATTGGTCCTAAGTCCATGCCCAGGTAACGAGCGACTTCTTGAGACAGTGGTATATTGGCAGAGCCAGAAAACAGCCGCAGGCGATTATTTTCAGTAAGTGCTGTTGCCGCTTGCTGCTCTTTTAAAGTTGCAGAACTGAGTACAGCCGATCCGAGATATGCATTCATGGCAATCTTATCATCCGATATTTGGCAGATTTAACATAAATAATCTGAAAAATTATTTGCGAGTTTTGTTGAAGCTTCCATAAAGACTTTAAATATTCCTCCATAAAACTGCAATTAAGTAATTTCCCAGCTATTTTGGTAGGCAACACCATAACAACTTAACTAATATCAACTCATTCAACTAGACCCCTAGTTGAGATATTTTGGATTAATGTTAAAAAACCCAGAATATCTGAAATGCTTGTTCGATAGTGTACTTCCCTCTATCCATCTCATTTATAACTGAGAGCAAAGCATTTGCAGCCTAACTCATATTGAACTTTGGCACTGAAATAAGTATAAAAACTTTTAAACTGGCTGTACATACAGATCATCTTTATCTTTGCAAGCTCTCAGATTCCCTGGTGTTCCATAAGTAAAGCAAGGCTATTTTATTAATGTGTAATACCTTGGCATCTTATGATAGCATCTGTTGTCCACTGTAACCGCTCCCTCGCAAGGGCATGCAAACCAAAGTAGTCAAGCGGGTTAGGGATTCTCACCTTCTGGGCTACTGAACAAGGCTGCGGAAAGCCCCTGAATTAGAGTGGTGGGGAATGTGTTACACCTTAGTACTGAGGAGAGAGTGTGAAAACGGTGCTCGAAATCAGGAAATTGTCCTTCCCCTGGTGAATTCCTCCTAGTCATGCTATTACACAAAATCAATCAACAATGCGACCACCGATTACAACTGGCACGATCCTGCAAAACCGTTACCGGATAATTCAAACTCTGGGTCAGGGTGGATTTGGTAGAACCTATCTGGCAGAAGACCAAAGACGCTTTAATGAACTTTGTGCAATTAAAGAATTGATTCCGGCGGTAACGGAGGCTGACGCTTTGGAGAAAGCACAAGAGCTTTTCCAGCGAGAAGCAGAAATATTGTATCAAATACAACATCCTCAAATACCCCAATTCCGGGAAAGATTTGAACAAGACCAGCGCTTGTTTTTGGTTCAGGAATATATAGCAGGTAAAACATATCGTACTTTGCTCGATGAACGCAAGGCTGTTGGTAGTGCGTTCACAGAAAAAGAAGTAGTACATTTACTACGCTCTTTATTACCAGTGTTAGAGCATATTCACCTGCGTGGAATTATTCACAGGGATATCTCACCAGAAAATATTATTCTGCGAGACAGTGATCACCTGCCAGTTTTGATTGACTTTGGGGTAGTCAAAGAACTGGCAACTCGATTACAATCACCTAACACCACAGGGCCAGCAACCTATGTAGGAAAATTTGGCTACTCCCCAAGCGAGCAAATGCAAACAGGTCGGGCTTATCCCAGTAGTGACTTGTATGCACTAGCAGTAACAGCAATAGTTTTGCTGACAGGCATTGAACCACAGGAACTATTTGATGAAAATCAATTAACTTGGACTTGGCAACGCTGGGCAACAGTGAATCCGCAATTTGCCCAGATTTTGACCCGGATGTTGAGCTATAGACCAAGCGATCGCTTTCCCAATGCTACAAATGTATTACAAGCACTACAATATTTAGAACAACCAATCCCAACCTCTAATGTGTCCAACGTGCAAACAGTTGCCGTTGGTCACCGACCCGACCCAGTGCAATCAGCGAGGTCCAACAGACCAGATCCCACAATTCCACAACGCACTACTAACTCGATCTTAGAAAACCCATTGGCGATTGGGGCACTTGGCAGTGCTGTCGTTATCCTAGCGGGATTCGGTTCTTGGGCGTTGGTGAGTTCCATCCGCAATCAGCCCAAAGAACCACAAACAACAACACCACCACAAACTTTCCCTTCACCAGTTATTTCTGGTAGCGCTACAGCGACACCCACACCCACACCCACACC
>CAZZXJ010000273.1:7439-8114 GCA_964657905.1 uncultured Stigonema sp. | reverse complement strand
TATGGACTATTGACTATTGACTATGGAATGGCACGTAACTGATGCTCAAAGTTTGGCAATAATTGATCTGGAAGTGGGCGATTATGTCTTTTCGCCTGCTGAGTATGAGATTGTCCGGCGAGTGATTTACGCCACTGCTGACTTTGAGTATAAATCTTTGATTCGCTTTTCAGAACGTGCCTTGCAAGCTGCTGCCGCAGCACTGGCAGCACGTACTACCATTGTGGTAGATGTCCCCATGGTACAAGTAGGTATTGCCTACGATATTCAAAACACCTTTGCCAATGCGGTATATTGCAGCATGGAGGCACTAACGCGACCGCAAAAAGAAAAAACTCGCGTAGCCTGGGGAATTGAAACTTTAGCCAAACGTTACCCAGAGGGTATTTTTGTAGTCGGTCAGGCCCAAACCGCTTTGACTGCACTTGTTGATTTAATTGATGCAGAGGAAATTAGACCAGCTTTGATCATCGCCACGCCAGCCGGATTTGTGCATGTGGATACTGCGAAAGAACGTTTGCAAGAATCTTTAGTCCCTAATATTACAATTAACAGCCGCAAAGGTAATGCTGTAGTAGCAGCAGCCATTGTCGATGGGTTGGTAGATTTAGCTTGGCAAGCTTACGGAGAGGGGGAGAGGAAGAAGTAGAAGAATTAAAAATTAAAAATGCAAAA
>CAZZXJ010000273.1:1930-7429 GCA_964657905.1 uncultured Stigonema sp. | reverse complement strand
TTTCTTTGTCCCCTCAAAATTCTGCACTACGACGACGGCGCGGTCTTTCATCTTGGTCATCACGCAAGCGGCGACTGACCTCAATAAAGAAATCCCGACGTAGATAAGGATAATCGCTCACCCACAGTTCGCGACTGGGAATATAGATATCGGTGATTTCTTCAATGCTGCTTAAATCGGAACGATTCGACATCACCAGCATTTGTGCCATTTGACCGCGAGCAATAGCTTTATAAGAAACACGCAGGGGCGCTTTCAATTGAGCAGTAAATCCTGTATCATCGCCGACCTCTAAGTTAATCCATTTTTCCCTGTTTTCGACAATCACCAAATCGCCTTTTTTATTGACGGTTTCCTGTTTACCAATCAATTCTTCTGTAATCCACAAATCCTGCACTCGACCACGGAAAAAGCCGCTGTATTTATAACGGCGACATTTTACATTTCGCCGACTTGCCCAAAACACTGGTCCCCACAACCAATAAAGAGCGCTAAATAGCCCGAGCAAAAATATTATTGGACCCAAATCACCGCCTAAAACGACTTTCAAAAGCAAAACAACTGCTGTAGCGACTACGGAAATTAACAGCCGCTGCAAAAAATCTGAAAACTTCCCCCAGTAGTATTTATACTGCAAAGCAGTGGCAATTAGGGGGATGAGTTGTTCAAATTTCTCACGAGTGAGAGGAACTAGCATGAGCGATTTTGGATTTTGAACCGCTGATACACGCGGATAAAAGTCTGTTCTATCTGCGTGTATCAGCGGTGGCAATTTTAGAGCGATGAATTAATTTCAGAGTATTTTTTCTAATCCATATACTAACGACTTTAACTGGAGGACTTTGCGAATTGCCAGTAGTACTCCAGGCATATAGCAAGCGCGATCGCTTGTATCATGTCGGAGGGTGTAAATTTGACCTACTGCACCAAAAATCACTTCCTGATGGGCAATCAGTCCTGGTAAACGAACGCTGTGAATCCTAATACCATCGCTAGCTAGACTACCTCGTGCCCCAGGTAATTTTTCTGTTTCCTCCACACTAGCATGGTTAAAAGTTTTACCCATCTCGGAGAGCATCTGTGCGGTTTGAATCGCTGTACCACTGGGGGCATCAGCTTTTTGGTTGTGATGCAGTTCAATAATTTCTACGTGGTCAAAATATTGAGATGCTACGACTGCTGCTTGTTGCAACAGCACCATACCAATGGAGAAATTGGGAATAATTAGGCATCCCGTACTAGCTTTATCAGCAAATTCCGCACTTTCTTGAATTTGTTGTGGACTTAAACCAGTGGTGCCAACAACAGGACGGATACCATAAGCGATCGCACTACGAATGTTGTCATACACTGAATCAGGATGGGTAAAATCAACCATCACCCCTGGCTGTTTTTCCTGAGCTGCAAACGCCAGCATTGGTTCTAATTGATTAGTAATTGGAATTTCTAGTGGTTCACTTAAACCAGCAAGTTCCCCGGCGTCTTTATCTTGGTGTTCCGGACTCCTGTCAATTGCACCCACTAGGTTCATGTCAGGTGCTTGCGCTACCGCTTTTACCACCTCGCGACCCATTTTACCAGCAGCACCGTTGACAATAACTGGGATAAGATTTTGATTTGCCATAGTTTGAGAAATGCTTTTTGAATCACCAAAGGAATTTTAGAGCCAATGGAGGTAGCAGGGGAGATAACCTTACACCCTTACACCCCAACCTTTGTCATATTTATGGGAACTCGACTAGTGCTAAGTTAGTCCATGGCTTAAACTTGCTATAACTATAGCCAAGTCTTTCACGCTTTTTGGTTATGTGATAAGTTTAAGTACTTGTTGAAATGTTTCAGAGAGTTTTGTATAGCACTTGCTGGTTATCAACCAGTTAATGTGAAAACATAAAAGTCGTAAGCTCTGTAGTCACACACCTTTTTAAGTAGATGAACAAAAAATTTCTCCTGACCTTACTTTCTAGCCCCATAGTGTTTGGGTCTGTGATGTCTATGGTTATGATGACCAAACCAGCTCACGCAACTCCATCAATAAATCAAGTGGGAACCCATACTGCGTGTGTACAACACCCTCACGCTGCAACCCCTAAGCTGGTATGTATACGGGTTAGCAATACTCCAGTCCAGACATCAAACCAGCAGGTGAATGTGGCGCAATCCAAACCAAATCAGATTGCTGAACTGAATTTCACCGATCAAGAGAGTGATCAAGCTATACACTTGTTTGGCTGTGATTGTCCCCGGTGTATAAATGCTGTACGTGCGTTAAACGGTTTGGCTCCTATGCCAGTCTAGTACCGCTGCGCGTTCGTCACTCATTCAAAAGTCACTCATGCTTATAATCTAAGCTTTTCGTTTATTTGGAATGGTAGCTTTATTTCCGCGCTTGCGGTACTACTACCCTGACGTAATACCAGATAGCCAAATCTTAGAGTGATTTGGAGTCAATCGCAGTCGATTTGTCTGATCATCGATTCCAGGTATTCACTTACACTCTTGTCGGCATCTATCGCCAAAGCCTGAAGCTTTTTCCATACTAAGGGTGTAAACATTGTGGTAACACTATGAGAGTCATACAGGCATATTAGCAATTAGTGGGAGGAGTATGTCAAACTCAAAGTGAGTCGATCATTTCCCGCCTGTGCTATGTCCTCTACCATAGATTCCTTACCACCAGCTCTTGGTAAAATTGTCCAACGCTTCCAACGTGCTTCTGACCCTAAGCGCCGCTATGAACAGCTCATTTGGTATGGTCAGCGGCTCAATGAGTTTCCCGAAGCTGATAAAATACCAGAAAACAAAGTTCCTGGCTGTGTTTCCCAAGTTTATGTCACCGCTGCCTTGGAAGACGCTAAGGTTCTGTTTCAAGGTGATTCTGATTCCCAATTAACCAAAGGATTAGTAGGGCTTTTGGTTGAAGGGTTAAATGGACTAACGCCTACTGAAATTGTGCAAGTAACTCCAGATTTTATTCAAGAAACTGGTTTAAATGTCAGCCTGACACCTTCCCGCGCTAACGGATTTTACAACATTTTCAAAACTATGCAACAAAAGGCGTTGGATTGTCAGTTAATAGCTAATGGCTAATGGTAAAAGCTCAACTAACAACTAACAACTAACAACTAAAAATCACCAATCTGTGATGTCAAGCAATTTATTATCTACTACCAACACGGATCTTGGTGGAGTAGTTAAAGAACACATCTTTTCGTTTGAAAACCAGCAAATTCGCGTTGTTTACGAAACTCTAGGTAAAGGTTCACCACTGTTGCTACTCCCAGCTTTCAGCACCGTTTCTATGCGCTCAGAAATGGGCGCAATAGGCAAGCTGCTCTCTCCCTACTTTCAAGTTGTCGCAGTGGATTGGGCTGGATTTGGACAATCTTCGCGTCTTGCTGTAAACTACAGACCAGCATTCTATCACCAATTTCTCGAAAATTTTGTCACATCTTTATTCAATACGACCGTAGCGGTGGTTGCAGCAGGTCATAGTGCAGCTTATGTTCTGCAACTAGCAAAAAAAATTCCTACCGTATTTTCTCGTATTGTGTTAGTAGCTCCAACTTGGCGCGGTCCTCTACCTACGATGAGGGCAAATCACCTCCTGGCTGGGATAATCAGAGATTTAGTGCGATCGCCTATTCTTGGTCAAGGTCTCTATAAGCTAAACACCACACCATCTTTTCTCAGTCTCATGTACCGTCGCCACGTCTACGTTGATGCTGCTAAACTCACATCTAGCTTTATCCAGCACAAGTGGCGCAACACTCAACAGCCAGGAGCAAGATTCGCTCCCGCTGCTTTTGTTACTGGTAACTTAGACGCTGTAAACAACCAAGCTGATTTTCTGGCACTTGGTCAGAATTTGTCTGTACCGCTCATGGTAGTAATTGGAGAATCCTCCCCACCCAAATCCCGCGCTGAAATGGATGCTTTAGCGGCGTTACCAGGAGTCCAAACAGTGATTCTCCCCGGTTCATTGGGAATGCATGAGGAGTACCCTGCTGCTGTGGTCGAAGCTGTTCGGGATTTTTTATCGCCTTGAAATGAAATTCTCACGCCAAAACGCCAAATGATTCTTTACCTCTTAGCGCGAGACAAAATAAAATCTATGTAGGGGCGGGGGAACCCCGCCCTAAACCCCGCCCCTAGGGTCCTATTGTGGTCTACCCAAATAAAATTTGCGCGAATTGCCTGAAAAATCCCACTTCATTCTTGACTATTTCTGTCAATGCGTAAGTCCTATTAATTAGTTTCTGGATTGTTAATTAATAATTTCTGTGACAAAAGGGTAAATATTTATTAAACATTACCGATCCACAACAATAAACTGTATACCCTCTTTAAGAAGCTATACGCTTTATTTTTGGATACTATAATAATCCATAAGTCTACACAAAAATATAAAAAGCTTTATCATGGTTGATAATGATTATCTAAATGTAAGAAAAGAGACCTTTAGGCTATGTTAGCTGATGCGACATTTGATTTAGTTCCTGTTACTGTTCTCACTGGCTATTTAGGCGCAGGCAAAACGACACTTCTGAATCACATTCTTACCCACGAACACGGCAAAAAAGTGGCTGTGATTGTCAACGAGTTTGGGGAAGTGGGTATTGATAATCAATTGGTTATTGATACGGATGAAGAAATATTTGAAATGAACAACGGCTGCATTTGCTGTACGGTTCGCGGTGACTTGATTCGCATTATCGGCAATTTGATGAAACGCCGTGATAAATTTGATCATTTAGTCATTGAAACTACCGGACTGGCTGACCCCGCACCAGTAATTCAGACCTTCTTTGTCGATGAAGATATGCGTGACAAATTAGAGTTAGATGCGGTGGTAACAGTGGTAGATGCTAAGCATATCTGGCAGCACTGGGATGCGGATGAAGCACAAGAGCAGATTGCTTTTGCTGATGTAATTTTACTGAATAAAACCGATTTGGTAACTCCAGAACAACTTGATGAGTTAGAAAAGCGGATTCGGGGGATGAATGCTATGGCTAAAATCTCCCGGACTCGCAACTCAGAAGTATCAATGGATACTCTTTTAGGTGTGAAAGCCTTTGACCTTAATCGCGCTTTGGAAATTGACCCCGAGTTCTTAGGCGAAGATGCCCACCAACATGATGAAAGCGTTTATTCTGTGGCTTTAGTAGAACAAGGCGCATTGGATGGGGAAAAATTACAAACTTGGATTGCCGAGTTACTACGTACTCAAGGACCAGATATCTTCCGCATGAAAGGCATTTTGAATATTGCTGGAGAAGATAACCGTTTTGTGTTCCAAGGAGTGCATATGTTGTTTGATGGTAAACCCGATCGCCCTTGGCGCAAGAGCGAAACCCCCAAAAACCAACTCGTCTTCATCGGTCGCAATCTTGATGAAGCCAAACTTAGACAAGATTTCCTTACCTGTATGGCATAAACAAGATGTTGTTGGTTGTTGATTGTTAGTCGTTGCTTGTTCTACTAACAACCCTTCGG
>CAZZXJ010000273.1:0-1920 GCA_964657905.1 uncultured Stigonema sp. | reverse complement strand
AACTAACAACTAACAACTAACTAACTATGTATGTATGTATGTATGAACTCCAAGGAATTTGAAGAACACTATTCCGGAACGCTTTCAGATTATGTGACTGCGATCGCTTGGTCCCCAGACGGAACAACCCTAGCAGCAACTTCCGCAGATGGGGAAGTTGTGCTGTGGCAAAATGGCAGTTTATCAACCTTGCAGACAACTGATAAAGGTGAATCAGTGGACTGCGTTGCTTTTTCCCTGGATGGGCAATTTTTAGCCGTTGGGGGACAGGATGGACGGGTGAAAATTTGGCGAGAAAGTCAATTAATCGCTACTTTAGAAAATTCCCCGGCTTGGGTTGACAAGCTTGCTTGGAGTCCTAAGAGTAATCTGCTGGCTTTGGGCTTGGGGCGTTATGTCCAAGTGTGGGACGCTGAGACTTGTGCGATTGTCGTTACACTAAATTTCGATTCGTCCTCGGTATTGGGTATTGATTGGCGTTGCGATGGGCAATATCTTGCCATTGGCGGTTATCAGGGAGTCAAGGTATGGAATTGCCAAGACTGGAATGATGATCCATACATCCTGCATATTCCTTCTGCCAGTTTAGCGATCGCCTGGTCGCCCAATGGCAAATTCCTAGCTGCGGGTAATCTGGATCAAACTCTCACTGTTGTAGAATGGAACAACCCTGAACCTTGGGTAATGCGAGGCTTTCCGGGCAAGATTCGTCAACTTGCATGGTCAGAACCTACCACTCAACAAGGTGCGCCTCTCCTGGCCTCCTGTAGTGTTGACGGTATTGTGGTATGGGAGAAGCAGGCTGATGAATCTTTGGATTGGGAAGGAAGAGTGTTAACTAATCATGTTGACGTGATCAGTGCGATCGCCTTTGCACCCAAAAGCTTTCTCCTTGCTTCTGCTGCTGGTGATGGTTGGATTTGTCTTTGGCAGGAAGCGAAGCAAGTATCCCAAATTCTTACAGGTGTATCATCTGGGTTTTCCTGCCTAGCTTGGCATCCCCAAGGCGAGCAACTTGCAGCTGGCGGTGGAAATGGCGAATTAGTCGTTTGGTCAAAGGTATCGCGGGGTCAGGGCTTGGGGCTTTGAACAACAGTAGACTGAGCACGAGTTGAGAAATTTAATGGTGATTTTTAGCTCGATCACCTATACTCAGCATAAACTCTATGAATAATAACCATGAATAAAATTGCATTTGCTTTACTTTGCTCATCTAGCCTTTTTGGCTTAATTCAACTTACTGCTAGTCCGGCTTTAGCTGTGAAGCTTTCCCCCCAAGATTTAGCCTTACCCAAGCTAGATACAGCCCTAACTCAGCAAGTTAATAGACCCGTAGTTAAGCAAGACAACGAATTCCCATCAATGCGCTCTACTGATACTGAAAGAGCGAAACAGCTTGCTATCAAGACCTTTGGCTGCGATTGCCCTAGCTGTACAGCCCTTGCAAGTCAAATGTTACTGCAAGGTAATTTACCTCAGGCTCAATGATCGTTTGTTGTGGTTACACAAAAGGGAAAAGGTTGAAATTTTCCCTTTTCCCACTATATCAGTTTACGGTTTAGTTGAAGGTGAGTATCAAATCACTCAGTTTTGTGGAAAAGACCGAATTCAATCACCCACTTTTCGAGAGCTAAATCTGACTGCTGAACAAATCTTTCAAGCTGCTTTGGGAGAATAAGAATGAACTTTGAAATAAATAGTGCCTGATGATTGAAGTATTAGCTGTCCCACGATCAGCGTTCTTCGTTATGTAGCTTAGGGAAAATTTTATAAAAGTTTCATTCAGCAAGACGATATATATATTGACTCAACTAGGGATTATTAGCAAACTCCTTGACCCTACCTGTGGTACAGGTGGAATGCTGGCTGAGGCGCAGAGAATACAGAGAGCCGAGAAATTCTTGTCCAAAAATTTTAGTC